>NZ_JBMDWE010000020.1:0-81991 GCF_053579655.1 Gelidibacter sp.
CGGCGGTTACTGAGCTTGTCGAAGTGTCTTAATTCTTTTCCGGACAATAGTGATTTGAAATATTGATTATCAGTTGAGCATTATCATTGGACACTAAACTTGAAAAAAGCGAAAGATATAGAAGTATGATATTCATGAAAATCAATTTAAATTAAAATTAATGATAGGACAACTGGCCACTTACCACTTTCGCCGGTTGTGTATACGGATGCTCCTGTGCTTGATGCTCACTCATAATATGGATCACGGTCCAGCCATTTGCTTTGAGCTGATCTGAAATCATGGAGCGATGACACCGCCACCAAACCGCTTCCGAACACATGATGGCGCATTTTTTTTCAGAGGCCAACACTTCCAATGTAGTAAATGCCTTTTTGAATTCAGAAGTTTCCATATAATCGGCGTAGCCTCTAAATGATGGATGTCGCCATACCGTGTTTTTCGATTCGGGATTAACTTTTCTCCGGCCTCCCAAAGCTTCTATATGCGTGTACCAAAAGCCTTCTTCAAGCAAATCAGATTCAAGCCTATCTTCATTAAACTGCGGATATTTTCGAGATCCTGGAAAACGGCGTACATCGATAAGACGTTCTATTCCGTAGATGTTCAGCAGCTCCAAAAACTCTTCAATGGTTCGGGTTGAATGTCCTAAGGTCCATATGGTCTTATCAGGGTTCAAAAAGAATGAGCTCTATTGTCTTATTATTTACAGAAATTTACGCCATTTTTTTGATATTTTGAATAACACCACCATCAATTAAAATATCGGTTCCTGTAATAAAGCGCGCGGCGTCACTTGCTAAAAAATAAATGACATCCGCAACATCTTCAGGTTGACCATTGCGTTTTAAAGGTGTAGCCTGTTTAATGGATTCCATAAGTTCAGGGTGTTCTTCTGCCGCCTTTAATCCCATGGCCGTTTCAATAACCCCAGGCGATACACTTACAATTCGCGCACCTTTTTCGCCCCATTTATCCACATTTTTGTGAGTTAGCAAGATGACTCCACGCTTCACAAAATTGTACATGATATCTGAACTTTCATTCACAAATTGGCTTACCGTTTCAAAAGATCCAGTTTCTTGTGGATTGCTTAAGGCATCATCATATTTTTCATAGGGTGGAATGGTATGAGCCATCATTGAAGAAAGTAGAATAGCTACCGAACCTTTTTCAGCAAGTTCGTAGAAAGCGTCCACTAAAAGTTCTGTTGCAATGAGGTCAATCGTATATACTTTTTTAAGATCCTTTCCGGTGCCGCTTACGCCGGCTGTATGAATTAACGCTTTTAACGACCCCTTGTCTGCCACAAATTTTACAAGTTTTTCAATATCGCTTTTATTCGTAATATCGCAAGCAATTCCGGAAACATCAAAGCCTTCTTTTTTAAGCGTTTCCACAGATTCATCAACCATTTTTTGGGAATAATCGGTAAGAATTATCGGCTGATCTTTAAAAGATTTTGCACAAGCTTGGCCAATGCCGCCTGCACCTCCTGTAATAACTATCATTTTTTTTTGAGCATCCATTTTCAAAAATTGTTAAAAAATTAATACTAATTAGTGTTATCGTGAGATTGGAGTATCAATCTATATAAACGCCGGTGAAAAAACATGTTTCTAACCAGCGTCTGTTGTAAAGTGCAATAAGACTTAGTAGCGTGTTACCGCACCAAAACCATTGAATTTATCTGCTCGTTTTGGAAGTAACAAATGTCAATTTCAAAATTCATATTCAATGCGATCATTTCGTTAAAAATATACCGCTTCAAATACTGCCAAAGGCGCTCTTCGTCCAACGTTTAAAGATAATATGTCGCCATTGATGTTATAATTGTCAGCCAATTCAAAAACCTTTAAAAATTCAGATTCGTTGACATCGACATCTGGGCACATCATCAGCGTGGTTGCCATTTTACTAAACCGGATTCTATTACCATCTTCTAAAGTATATTCTCCTAAGATGGTATTGCAACCGGCAAATCCTGTAACTCTATTATCTTGTGATTTTAAGGTGAAAAAAATTTCGCGTTCTTGGTTATCAGACATTTTAACGTCTTTACCTTCTAAAGTTTTCAACTTCCAATACTTTTCTACAATTGGTGCATTGGCATCCTTTTTAAATTGTGCCAATGGTGCCATTTTTGCTTTATTAAGCGACAATATGCCGTTAACAATCGTGAAATTATCTGCAGTTTCAAAAACTTTTAATATTTGGGCTTCATTAATATCTGAATCAGGACAAGCCATTCGTGTCATTCCCAATTGTGAGAATGAAATACGATTGCCTTCTTCTATCTTATAGGTTCCCATAAACGTATTACAGCCCGAGTAGCCATTCACACGGTTATCTTCTGAATTCAATGTAAAATGAATATCGCGACCATTACTTTCTGGATTTGCAATGTCCTGACCTTCCAGAGTGCTGATAACCCATTTAGTGTTTTCAAGAGATGTTGCTTCAGAAGGTTTTGAAGATACTGAACTCGCTTTTTTACTGGTATTACAGCTTATTATTGTCATAGCTATAAGGGCAAGTGTTGTAGTTTTAAGTGTCATTTGTTTTGTTTTTAAGTTACGGTTAATTTAAGTCCAAACAGAATAAAATAATTCTAATATTCAAATTTGGTTTATTATAGGATCTTGGTATTAGTATTATTTTAGATTTACTTTCAAGAACTGATTGAGAACATTGCGGTGTCATCCAACAACCATGGCTTTATTTTATTCAACCAATAATTAATAATTATTCACGATTAAAATGTATATAAAGATATCATTAGTCAAATTTAAGATTAGTTCGCAACTAAACGAACTAATAGGTAATAAACTATTGTTAATATTAATTTTATCCTCTTAGAACGGATTAGAATCTTAGGTTTTAAACTTTACTAGCGTCACGTTCATTAATCTTCTTAATCGTAATCGCTACCAATTCCTGCATATTTCTCAAATAATTTTTGGTAATATCTCCTACAGATTCTTCATTCAAAAATTTCTCTGGATAATGCACCTTGTTATAGTCTGTGATCTTTTCGACCAACTTAATTTCGTTCTCCAAGGATTCGAACTGCGCCTCTAAAGCAGATAACTGAAAATATTTAGCAATCCTAAAGTAGCGCTTTCTATCGCCCGATTTCGTGTAGTAATCAATAAGTTTTAATTGCGTGAGCACATTTAAATTTACGGAGGTAGAACTTTTACTCGAACCTATAATTTCTCGTATTTCTTCAAAGGTCAACCCTTCATAAGAAGATACAGTCAACAAGGCATATATGCGTGCTGCTAAAGGTGCAAGGCGCAATATTGGTTCTAATCGGAGGCCAATTTCCTCAATCAGTTTTTGTTTTTCTATTGAAATGGACATGTCTCGCTTTTTAACAAATATACACCTAGTTCATAACTACACGAACCAAGTTGTTGTAAAGTTTTGTTATAAACTTAAGAAGGAATAATGGCAAAACAGTTAAAACATTGGCACATAGCCTTCCAGTTGATATATCGGAATGGCGGTTAGGGCTGAAAGGATCAATTTGAAATAAGGATTTAAATCGTGATCGAAATCTATGTTGTGTTTTGTCAATGATTTTGTCCTGTGGGCTATTAATATAATGGACAATTTTTCCCTAGCCATCAAAAATAGGCGTTTCACCGTTTTGAGCGCTCATGTCGTTCTTATAGCTTCCTTCTTTTTATATGGTTTTCTTCTTAAACATAAGATGTACTATTAAAATCGCAATGGACAAAGCACCTCCTAAATAACTCACGCCAATCCATCCATAATCTTGCCAAGCGATGGCACCTAAAGTGGTCCCCAAAGCACCACCAATAAAAAAACCTACCATATATATCGTATTGACACGGTTACGCGCTTCTGGATTCTTTGAGAAAATAATATTTTGATTGGTAATATGCAAGGCTTGTAACCCTAAATCAATAAGAACAACACCCAAAATCAATCCGAAAATGGAATGCGCCGACATCGAAAAAATGAACCATGAAACGACCAATAAAATTGCAGAATAAAGAATGAGCTTATTTTTACTGACCTTATCGTTCAGTTTACCAACGACCGTTGCACCAAGCGCTCCCACGATTCCAAAAACCCCAAAGGCTCCAGAAATAGTGCTTCCGTAGCCAAATGAATCTTCCATAAGAAATACCAACGTCGTCCAAAACGCGCTCAAGCCCGCAAAACCCAGTGCGCCTCGTAAAGCCGCCAATCGTAATGAGGGCTCGGTTTTAAAATAATGCCAAAGGGAGGCCATTAACTTACCATAGGTGCCTTGATAGTCAGGATTTAATTTAGGCAGTTTCCATTTTAAAATAACAAATAACACCACCATTAACACTGTTGCCGCATAATACATGACACGCCAACCAAAGACCTCCCCTATATATCCACTGATGATGCGACTGCCCAGAATACCAATTAATAAACCACTCATCACAATACCAATAGCACGGCCTCTACCCTTTTCGTCAGTGAGTTGCGCTGCCATGGGAACAAACAATTGCGGAATTGCAGACGTAAATCCAATGAAAAAACTACTGATAATCAGCGAAAATAAGGATTGAGAAATCGCTGCGGCGATCAACGCCACAATCATGACGATAAAATCGAAAATAAGTATTTTATGATTGGAAAGCTTGTCGCCCAATGGATTTATAAATAACAAACCAAATGCATATCCCAATTGTGTTGACAAGGCAACATTACTCACGGAGGCTTCGGTGACCCCAAAAGTATCTGCGATAAGATTTAAAAGTGGTTGGTTGTAATAGAGATTAGCTACAATAAGTCCTGCAGAAATACTCATGAGATACAGGACCGAATTTGAAAGTTTTGGTGTCATTAAACTATTTTTCTAGAATTTTTAGGGCGTTATTTTTATAATCCAATCCAGGTTTTCAAACTAAATTTGAATTTAGGCCATTTGCGAAAGCGAATTGCGAAAAACGATTGTGATTATCTTTGCAAAGATAAATGTCACAAGCGAGAAAAATATCGACTGAGGCCAAAGTTTATTAAAGTAATATGATTTAATTCTCATTTAGAGATTGACCTTGGCCATAATGACAATGCTTTTCTTTTCACAACGCGTTTTATTTCCGTTATGCTCTGGTCTTTCCTTGTTTCAAAAACACTTTTTATCAATTTTAGCCTTCCGTAAACCGCAATCACTTCGTCAGAAAAACCGTTGTATTTTGGTTAGGCGATCCCAAATAATCTTTGCCATACTTTTCAATACATGAAATAGCAACACCTACCCTTCTTAAACCCTTATTAATCCAAGCTTTATTAACTTTATAATAGGCTCGGTAATTTACTTTTCCTCAATTCCAAAGTTATCCTTAAAGTGTAAAGTGGTGGCAACCTCTTTATTTCAATGTCGGTAGGGCGCTTTTGCATCGCTATACCGGCAATCTTGGTCATCAAACCTGTGAGCAAAACGCGAATAAAAAGCGGAATTACCGCATAATTCTGAAAGAAATTGCCTTTTATCATTATTGTAATACAAATCGACTTTTATTAAAAATTCTATAATATTCCCTTTAAAAATCAATTATTTACTAATAAATTTCACCTAAAAACAACAAATTGATCATTACTTTTCAAGGACATATTTTGTTGATTAAAATAAATAATACTCGAATTACTTTAAACTATTTCGTTTTAGTATGCAATCCAATTATGGAATAGTATATTTGCATTTCAAATTAATAAAAATATGAAAGTACGCGAAAAATTTATTTTAATTTCGGTTATCTTAGTGGTGGCCATTGTTGGAATTTCTTTTGTTTGGAGCCCTGTTTTATGGCTTTTCCTCATCGTTTTACCTCTAATAATGTTGGGCGTTTTCGACATCTTTCAAACGAAACATACCATCCGAAGAAACTATCCTTTAGTAGGACGTTTCAGATATATCCTAGAATCCATCCGTCCAGAAATCATGCAATATTTTGTCGAGACTGACACGGAAGGAAGACCATTAAATCGTATCCTCAGATCCTTAATTTATCGAAGAGCAAAAGGCGAAACTGACACAGAGCCTTTTGGAACACAAATGGACCTTTATCATACTGGTTATGAATGGCTGGAGCATTCGATGTATGCAAAAACCAATCCTAAGGAAATCGGGGAATTTCCAAGACTTCTAATCGGAGGTAAGGAGTGCAAACAACCGTACTCATCAAGCTTATTGAATATTTCGGCTATGAGTTTTGGATCGCTGAGTAAAAATGCTGTTTTGGCAATGAACAAAGGCGCCAAGATGGGGAATTTTGCACACAATACCGGTGAAGGTGGAATTAGTGATTATCACTTGGAACATGGAGGTGATCTTATTTGGCAAATTGGTACAGGATATTTTGGATGTCGCAATGATGATGGCACCTTTAACGACGTTACGTTTAGAGAAAATGCCACCCGTCCGCAAGTGAAGATGATCGAGATTAAATTATCGCAAGGTGCAAAACCTGGTCATGGAGGTATATTACCAGCAGCTAAGAATACGCCAGAAATTGCAAGAATAAGACACGTACAACCTGGTATTGCTGTTCATTCGCCACCATCTCATAATGCGTTTGCGGACCCTATCGAATTTATGCATTTCATTAAACGACTTAGAGATCTGTCTGACGGAAAACCAATTGGATTCAAATTGTGCTTAGGAAGAAAACAAGAGTTCATGGATTTTTGCGAGGCGATGGTTTACACAGGAATCAGACCAGACTTTATTACCGTGGATGGTGGTGAAGGTGGTACAGGAGCTTCTCCGGTAGAATTTTCAAACTCTATGGGAATGCCACTTCGTGAAGGTTTGATTTTTGTGCATGACACCTTGGTTGGTTTTAATTTAAGAGAAGATATTAAAATTATTGTAGCTGGTAAAATCATTACTGGATTCCATATGGCCAGAGCGATCGCTTTTGGTGCTGATGGTTGCAACAGTGCACGTGCTATGATGTTAGCAGTAGGCTGTATCCAAGCTTTACAATGTAACTTGAACACCTGCCCTACTGGCGTGGCCACACAAAATGCCTCATTAGTAAAAGGATTGGTAGTTGAAGACAAAGCTCCTAGAGCAAAAAGATACCACGAAGCAACCATTCACAGCTTTTTAGAGCTTGTTGCTGCAGCGGGCTTAAATGACCCAAGTGAACTAACACGTGGACATATTAGCAAAAGAATGGGACTGACGGATGTAAAAACCTTTGACGAAATTTATCCAGCTATAGAGCCAGGTTCTTTATTGGACATCAACACCATTCCTGAAAGTTATAAGAAATTCTTCCAATTGACACGAATCATGAAGTAATCTCTTATTTAATAGAATACAAAAAAGCTTATTGAATCAATTTCAATAAGCTTTTTTTTTGGCATCAAAACACCATAAAAATGATGCTTTTTAAATCATCAATTATCGGAAAAAAGGGCTCCTGTAGAATCGCTTTTTATATTTTTTAAGATCTATGATTGATAGTTATCAAAACATATAGCAGCCTAAGAAATTCGAAAACCTTGAATATATGAGTTCCAATAGCAACCTTTAATCTCGTCGCATCTTCCCAGTGATTTCATCAATTTTAATAATGAAAATCATAGGGATGTTCTCGTTGATCGTTTTACTGGAGAATTCACTGATAAAACTCAATTCTTTCAATTCTTTTCTCGCAATCAATTCTTTAATGCCTAAAGAAAAACTATGTAGATAAGCTTTAGCTTCACTGCCAAAGAGTTGCTCAAATTTACCATGAGCCATCACGGACTTCCATCGCGTAAGACCATCGACATCTACGACACTAAGTGCTACTTGATTGTTTTTGCGCATCGCATTCATTTTATGACCTTCGGCAGAATAACAAATGATCAACTTTCTTTCGGGATCATAAAAATACGTGATAGGAACCACAAATGGTTTATTTTGGTAGATATAGGACAAATGCCCCAAATAGTCGTTTTCCAGGACAGACAAGCTATCTTTCTCTTCTAAATTGATATACATGATTGTATTTATTTTAATGTCTAATATACTATTTTATGCCTTTTACAGATATGACATTGGTCAGTTTATTCATTTTTAAGGACTTAAGCAGACCTACATCACAATGGAAACCCCAAAACAGATGTAATCCTCTTGTTAAGAAAGCTTTCTGAAGGCCACCAGACTGTTGCCAAAATCACGTTCAACGCTTAAAAAGCGACAGGATTAAAACTCCTTTTAATGAGGGAATGTCCCGCCCATCATTCGTATTTTAGGACAAATTGTTTGCGTTGTTATAGCAATACCACTCTAACTCAAAAAAAATGGTTTTAAACAAAAAAGTTCCCAAACAATCTGCTTGGGAACTTTTTTATAAATCAATCTGGGATCTTACCAGCTATCAATTTCGTTTTTTAAATCTTCTTTAGATTTGCCATAGCGCTCTTGCACTTTTCCAGCTAACTTATCAAAGTTACCTTCGGCTTCTGTGTATTCATCATTAGTGATTTTTCCGTATTTCTTTTTAAATTCACCTTTGATTTGTTTCCATTTACCTGCAAATTGATCTGAATTCATAATGTTTATTTTTTAAATTAATATTATTTCTATTTGTAAAATTATGGACACAACTCATTAACGGCTAACCCATTTACCGAAAAACTTGATGCAAAAGCGGTTTTAGGCTTTATTTAACGACCTTTAACAATGCTATAACATAGATAGGAAAAACTAAAACCTGAGGACTTATTTCGGTGTTATTAATCTTAATATAAATATCTTTGCCGCCTGAATTTCAACTATGAAACACCTTTTTCTTATGGTCAGCTTGATGTTTTGTTCGGCACTAGTTGCACAGAACTATATGGGCAAAGAAACAATTACCACTGCCCTAGGCAAAATAGAAAGCCATAAACTTGCCCTATTCCTTAAAAACAACAACGGTCTTACAGGAGGAATTAATGACAACTTTTTATATCTCACGGCAGATGCCAATAAAGTTCCGGTGTATGCAAAGTTTAAAATTCTTGGAGAACTAAAAATTAAATCAGCAACTGGATTAAAAAATTAAACTATGAGAAGCCTTTTTATTGTTCTAGGATTTATTGCTACCGTTTCGGCCTTGGTTTTGGCAGTAACACCTTTATCACAAATAGCCTATATACCAGCCATAGCTGCATTAATTTTCGGATTTATAGCGTTTTATATCTGTAAACGGAAGCAATCTCCAAAAAAGACGGTACAATTAATTTTTTTATTGACCTTCATCGCATTGGTGTTAACCACCTATAAGGCCATTTTTATTATTCCCGAAGTTGGAAACCTTGACGAATTGGAATTGAAAGAAGAAACATCAAAAGAAGATTCCAAAGAAACATTGGAAGAATTGGATCTTGATGACCGTGAAATTGACGCTACCCAAACTGATATTTTAGAAACTCATACGCTTCGCAAATTAGAAGTCTTAAAAGATCAATAGCTTTATAAGTTATCACACCATCAAAAATCTTACAGAAAAAGAGACCCTACCATCTTCCCTTTTTTTATTATATTACTAATTAATCTATTATAAATGAAAGTACTCTTCATTGCTTCTGTTTTAACACTTGTGGGTTCGTGTACCAACATCCGCTACACTCAAAAAATTGAAAACTTAAAAGAAAGTATTGTTTTTGAGGATATTGAAACAATTTCAAAATATAGTAATACGATCACCTCTGAAGAACTGAGCAAACACGTTTATGCTTTGTGCGCGCCCGATTTTGAAGGACGTGAGACCGGCAAGAGAGGTTTTAATAAAGCCTCAAAATTCCTTAAGGATTTTTATGTAAGCAACGACATTCCTTCTCCGTTGGGCGGCGACAACTACTACCAAAATATTCCTAAATTCTATTTTTCAAAAAACAGCCCAGCTTCGCAAAATGTGGTAGCTTATATTGAAGGTTCAACATATCCCGAAGAGGTCGTCATTATCTCCGGACATTTGGATCATTTGGGTATTTCAAATGATGAGACTTACTATGGCGCTGATGATAATGCTTCAGGAACCGCTGCCGTTATGGAAATGGCCAAGGCTTTTTCCTTAGCAAAAAAAGAAGGACATGGCCCAAAACGAAGTATTCTTTTTTTGCATTTGACGGCTGAAGAATCTGGTCTTCTAGGATCCTCTTATTATGTAAAACATCCTATTTATGCTTTAGAGCATACAGTGGTTAATTTGAATATTGACATGATAGGCCGCGTCGATAGAATCTATGAAGAAAAACAGGAAGAAAACTACATTTACATTATTGGAGCGGATAGATTAAGCACTAAACTCCATTATATATCAGAAGTGGCCAATGCCCAATTCACAAATCTGATACTCGATTATAAATACAACGATGATCGCGATAACAACCGTTATTATTACCGCTCGGACCATTATAATTTTGCCCTACAAAACATTCCGGTCATATTCTATTTTAATGGCGATCATGCAGATTATCATCAGCCGACTGACACCCCTGATAAAATCAATTATCCATTATTGCAAAAGCGAACGCAGCTCATTTTTTCAACTGCCTGGTATATCGCAAATTCTGAAGACCGGCTTGAAGCTGATAAAATGTAAAATCGTAATACCGAGATTGGCCTAATTACAATTCATATCATTAAAAAACTGAGTGTTAAAGTTTGTTAAATGAACTGATGATTAAATCTTAAATCTTGCGTTTTTCGTATTATCGCACTTCACTTATAAATTAACTTATACTTTAATGAAAAAGTCACTTTTTATTGCATGTATTGCGCTGAGTATTTATGGTTGTGGCTCAACACAACAAAAGGTTACACAGACGGAAACAGTAGTTTCAATCGACCCAACGGTATATGGAAACACAATTACTTCCAATGAGTTAAAAGACTTGTTGTACACCTTTGCTTCCGATGAGTTTGAAGGTCGCGATACGGGATCAAAAGGTCAAAAAATGGCTGTCGAATTTTTAAAAGATAAATATATTGCTTTAGGTATTCCTTCGCCAATTTCAGGTGGCAATTACTTTCAAGATGTGCCATTATTAAATCAAAAATCTCCAGAAATCGACCTTACGGTTAACGGTGTGAAATTTGAAAATTACACAGATATGGTATCTTTTGGTGCTGCGTCGTCACAAACGCTTTCTGCTTCAGATATTGTATATGCAGGTTATGGGATTGATTCAGACACCTATTCCAACTATACAGGTTTAGATGTTAAAGGCAAAGTTGTCCTAATCAAATCGGGTGAACCGAAGAGAGCTGATGGCACTTATGTGACTAGTGGAACAAAAGAAGATACCAAATGGTCTGTTGGAAGACAGGCACTTTCTTCAAAAAGAGAGGTCGCTAAAAATAAAGGTGCTAAAGCTCTTTTATATATGGACGAACCCTATTTGAAAATGATGTCAACCTTTATTCAAAATGCGGCTAAATCTGGCGGCAGTGCACGTCTTTCACTGAAGGACAAACAAGAAGATATGGTTCAGATTTTAATCAGTGACAAATTAGGAAAAGCGCTTTTGGCGGATATTGCAACAGACGATACGTCTAAAACTATAGCGACCAACTTAAAAATTAAATTGACGAGCAATTCCGAAGATGTGAATTCTGAAAATGTGGTCGCCTTTATCAAAGGTTCTGAAAAACCAGATGAAATTATAGTTCTTTCTGCGCATTTGGACCACGAAGGCATTAAAGACGGCGAAATTTATAACGGTGCAGACGATGATGGCTCTGGAACTGTGGCCTTATTGGAAATTGCTGAAGCCTTTAAAGCTGCTCAAAATGCAGGTCATGGACCAAAGCGTTCGATCTTGTTCCTACACGTTACAGGAGAGGAAAAAGGTCTATTGGGCTCAAGTTACTATGCAGACGTCGCGCCAATTTTTCCTTTGGAAAACACCGTAGCTAACCTCAACATTGACATGATTGGAAGAGTCGATCCAAAACGTGTTGGCGACCGTAATTATTTGTATTTAATTGGTGCTGACAAGTTGAGTACAGAGCTGCACAACATCTCTGAAGAAGCCAATAAGAAGTATACGAATATAACTTTGGATTATACGTACAATGACGAAAATGATCCGAACCGTTTTTACTACAGATCTGATCATTATAACTTTGCTAAGAACAATGTGCCAGTCATTTTCTATTTTAATGGAACACACGATGATTACCACAGACCTTCCGATACACCAGACAAAATTGAATATGATTTGTTGGAAAACAGAACCAGACTTGTGTTCTATACCGCTTGGGAATTGGCCAATAGAGCGGATCGCATTATAGTTGACCAAGCAACGCAATAAAACCGATCTCATACAGATTAAACACGAAGGGCGAAACTAAATAGTTTCGCCCTTTGTCATTCAATAAACGGGCTTTTTCACAGTGAAAAAATGCAGGAAATTTCATTTCATCTGAATAAATGCCCCTAAGTCGTTCAAATTATGGTGATTGAAAATTAAATTATACATTTAAGTGACCTTGAAAATAATATGTAATGACTTAATCGTAAACTAATCCCCTATTAACATGACAGATATCCTTTATAGTATTGTCCCGAAATTACAGCCATTTGATTATTCACTGCATCATGACAATCAATTTATTAATCAACAATGGGTATTGATCAATGGTATTGATGACGCACAATCCATGTATGTCTTCAAACCAAACAATGAATTGGTCATTTCTGAGAACAATGAAGTAACAACCACACGATGGAGCTTCATAAACTCAAATTTTCTATCGATCATGACTGAAGATGGCATTGTACTCATCAAAGCCTATTATAAGGATAAAGACACGCTTGTGCTCAATCAGAAGGCCTCTGAGGAATATGCCTTTTTCATCAATTCAACTGATTATTCAGAACGTATAAACTCCAAAGAAGACCTCCAAAAGTTTCTTAAAGACAAATATCTTAAAAAGGCTTCACAACTCATTTCTGAACACGAGTTTTACTACATTCAACATTCTAAGGAATACGGTCCCTTCACGATGAAAGAACTTTTCAAGAAAGTGCAGGAGAATACAGTAAATGCCTATTGTATGGTCAGGGATGTCAATGAAGCCGATTATACCAACAAACTTCGCATAAAGGATTTACTTCAAGAAATTTAAACCATAAAAAAAGGTGAGCACATGCTCACCTTTTTCATTTATCATTTTTAAAAACTCCTGTTTTTAGATATGCAAGGCTCTATCATCGGTAGCAGCCAAAGCAGCTTCCTTAAGCGCTTCGGTAAATGTTGGATGGGCATGGGAAATACGAGAGATATCTTCTGCGGATGCTCTAAATTCCATAGCAACAACAGCTTCAGCAATCATATCGGCCGCACGGGCACCAATCATGTGAACGCCAAGGATTTCATCGGTAGTTTTATCCGCAAGGACTTTAACAAAACCATCCAAATCCATACTGGCTCTACTTCGACCTAATGCACGCATCGGGAACTGTCCTGCTTTATAGTCTACTCCTGCTTCTTTTAATTGTTCTTCCGTTTTACCAACCGAAGCAACTTCTGGCCAAGTATAAACCACACCTGGAATCAAATTATAATCGATATGTGGTTTTTGTCCGGCTAAAGTTTCTGCAACAAAAATGCCTTCTTCTTCAGCTTTATGTGCTAGCATAGCACCTTTCACCACATCACCAATAGCATAAATATTTTTTACGTTGGTTTGTAAATGCTCATTCACTTCAATTTGGCCTCTCTCTGTAAGTTTAACACCAGCAGCATCTGCGTTAAGTCCGTCAGTATAAGGACGACGCCCTACGGAGACTAAACAATAGTCGCCTCTAAACTCCACTTCTTCTCCTTTTTTGTCGTCTGCTTTAACGATGACCTCATCGCCGATTCGCTCCACAGATTTCACTTTATGGGATACATTGATGTTGCACTTGGCTTTCTTGAATACCTTGGTCAATTCTCTGGATAATCCAGCATCCATCGTTGGAATAATACGATCCAAGTATTCAATGACTGTGACTTCAGCGCCCAAGCGTCTATAAACTTGACCAAGCTCCAATCCAATAACGCCACCGCCAATAACGATTAAATGCTTAGGAATTTCTTTAAGCTTCAATGCTTCGGTAGAAGTAATGATACGCTCTTTGTCCAACTTAATAAATGGTAGGCTTGATGGTTTGCTTCCCGTAGCAATGATGGTATATTTTGCTTCAATCTCTTCTGTTTTTTCGCCTTCAATGATGATATGAGTGGCGTCCTTAAAAGATCCTAAGCCTTGATAAACATCAATCTTATTTTTCTTCATTAAGAAATCAATGCCACCTGTTGTTTGATCCACAACCGCATCTTTACGAGCGATCATCTGTTTCAGATTCACTTTAATATCTCCAGGAATGTCGATACCATGTTCTTCAAAATGCTTAACCGCATCATCATAGTGATGTGAAGAATCTAAAAGTGCTTTACTGGGAATACAGCCAACGTTGAGGCAGGTACCACCAAGAGTGGTATATTTTTCAATAATTGCAGTTTTCATGCCTAATTGTGCACAACGGATTGCCGCTACATAACCTCCAGGTCCAGAGCCAATAATGGCTACATCATATGAATTCATAAAATTGTTTTTTGATGTTTGTTAAAATTGAGTACAAAAATACGATTTTGATTGACCTTTTACGAATAACCTTCTACCATTTTTAGAAAGTTTAAAAGAGAAAACTGGCCCTTTTATCTCAATCTGGAAACCCGAGCATACCCCCCATTCCTACAGTAAAAAGCCAACATCCGTAAATAGCATGTTCAATAGACACCAGAAGTGTCGATTTGGTTTTATCATAAGTCAAGGCAAAAAGAATTCCGCCCAAAAAAGTCATCAACAGCACCAAAGGATTGCGATAAAAAATATGTCCCAAAGAAAAGACAATAGCATTTAAAAATACAAAAAGCGATTTGCTCTTAAAAAGAGGGCGATAGCGTTGAAAGTATAAGGTACGATAAATCAGTTCTTGAGGATAAACCGAAAACATGGCATAGGCAAACAAAACAATAACCCAAAGCTTCGGTTTTTGATAGAGTACATGAAAGAGATCAGATTTAGCAGTCACCAACATATAGGTGATCGTCAAAAAACCAATAATCAGCAATTTAACAAACACATTTCTCCAAAAAGTTCGCCATTTCAAATTTGAGGCCACTCTGAATTTATTTCCTTCAACGTTAAATAAAAGGTAAATGACATATGCAAAACCAGAAACAGCTAGAAAAGCTTTGATCTTAAACGGATAGTCTAGTGCAAAACTCACTGGTAAGATTATAAAAATCAAGTAAAACTCAGTGAGTTTGTAGGTCGCTGACTGCATTCGTTTATATGTTAATGGCAGTCGTATGTTTTACTTCATTGATGACAAACATGCTATGCGTACTGCCAATATGGTTAATAGTTGATAATTTGTTGATCATAAATTCCCTAAAGGCCTCCATATCCGAAACAATAACCTTGAGGAGATAATCATAATCCCCACTAATATGATGACATTCCATCACTTCTGCAAGATTCGCGACCTCTTTTTCAAACTTAATTATATATTCCTGGGTGTGTTGCACCAGTTTGATATGACAAAAAGCTAAAAAACTTTTATCGGCCTTTTCCTTATGGAGCAAGGCCACATATTTGGAGATGATCCCTTCCTTTTCCAACTTTCGGATGCGCTCATATACTGCGGTTACGGAAAGATTGAGCTGATTGGAAAGCTCTTTATTGGTTTGCTTACTGTTAGCTTGAAGAAGTTTAAGTAATTTTCTATCAATAGCATCTAAAGTCATAAATGAAAAATTTTCGGTTGAAACAAAATAAACATAACAAATGACGTGCAAAAATCTAATTTAATCTATTTTACTAGATTTATACACTGATTTCTTACACATGTATTGATAAATAATCTTTATTGTGAGATATTTGAATTATAATAATCTTTAATACCTAACAAATGGCATTTAAACCAGCAAACAATATACAAGATTTACAGTACTTTGGAGAATTTGGAGGAGTTAATCCTTCTATTTCTGATTCTTCTACTTACACCTTCCTTTCGGCAAAAACAATGTTCGATACTTTTGAAGGCAATGCAGACGGTTGTTATTTATATTCGCGTCACTCCACGCCATCCAATCTTTATTTAGGCCAAGCTTTAGCGGCCATGGAAGGCACTGAAACCGCGAGTGTTACAGCTTCAGGAATGGGTGCAATTACTCCAGTTCTAATGCAACTTTGTGGCGCAGGAGATCATATTGTCTCCAGCCGAACAATTTATGGGGGGACTTATGCTTTTCTCAAAAACTTTACGCCACGTTTTAATATGGCCACCACATTTGTTGACATCACAAAATTAGATGTGGTCGAAGCAGCCATTACCCCAAACACAAAAGTTATTTACTGTGAATCGGTAAGCAATCCATTATTGGAAGTGGCAGATATTGCTGGCTTAGCAAAACTGGCGAAAAAGCACAATTTAAAACTTGTGGTGGACAATACCTTTTCGCCTTTATCCATTTCAGCGGCACAATTGGGAGCTGATGTTGTGATTCATAGTTTAACTAAATTCATCAATGGCTCAAGTGACACCGTTGGCGGTGTGATTTGTGGCACCCAAAAATTCATTGACGATTTAAGAAACGTCAACGACGGCGCCTGCATGTTATTAGGATCAACCATGGATAGTTTAAGGGCCGCTTCAATTTTGAAAAACTTGCGCACCTTACACATCAGAATGCAACAACACAGCCTTAACGGTTTATACCTAGCGGAAAGATTTGAAAAAGATGGTCTTAAAACCGTATATCCTGGGTTAGCATCACATCCTTCACACGACTTGTTCAAATCCATGATGAACGAGAAATACGGATTTGGAGGCATGTTAACTGTTGATGTGGGCTCTTTAGACAAAGCGAACGCCTTAATGGAGTTGATGCAAAAACGAAACCTGGGATATCTTGCAGTAAGTCTTGGCTTTTACAAAACTCTATTCTCTGCTCCGGGAAGCTCAACTTCCTCTGAGATCCCAGCGGAAGAGCAAAAAGAAATGGGCTTGAGTGATGGCTTAATTCGTTTTTCTATTGGCCTGGATGCTGATATTGAAAGAACTTATCATATGATGAAGGACTGCATGAAGGAACTGGAGATTTTGTAATAAAAAATTCAATCACCATACGTAGAAGCACCAAAATTAAAGTACCAAATTCCAATTTGAGAGGCTTTAGTTTTTCTCGCAGAGGCGAAGACGTAAAGGGAAAAAGGGATTAGGATTTGTACAATCAAAACTCTCCGCGAACCTCCGTGAAATCTCCATGTATCTCTGTGCAATAAGGTATAGCACTCCGTGAAAATCCGTGAAATCAGTGTCAAAAAAAAATCAGTAAATTCCCTTTGACGATTCTATTACTTATTTTGTATTTTCAAGACAGCTCTATAAGTTAGTTTGTAAAAGGATACTTTCTGCATTCGTGGAAAGTATCCTTTTTTGATCATAGTGATTTTCATATCCAACTCTATTTTTATCCATTATATCATTGTTGTCCGATTAAAGTTGGGTTGATCTTCTAAGAATAGTGATCAATGAAGGTCTTTCAACGTGTTTGATCCTCAATCTCCTTCATTTCTCGGTTTTTGAAAACTATTTCTAAAATATCATAATCCATTCTAATTATAAATTTTAAAGCCCATATTTTCAATTAATTACATGTTTAGTCTTTGTTCTTGGTTCTATCAGCGGAGCGGTCTTAATTCTTTTCCTGACAATAGTGCCATTATATAATTAATGTCTAGCAATTAGAGTTTTCGCCTCTGGAATAGTCACAGAAAATCAGTGCATATTATAAAAAATCAGCGTCCCCCGCCTTAACGGACGGGCAGGTCTGCGTTCTAATAGTGCCATAAAACAAACGTCCCTCCTATGCAACATCGCTGTTTTATAAAGATTGTACATCAAATTGATTTGCATAGGTTTGTTGAAAATCGTAACATTACCTATTAAACCTTTAACCAAAAATTATTTTTCACCTATGCAGAGCCAAGACATTAAGCCACAAGTACCTCAGGATAATCCGATTGTTGAAAATAAAGAACTGAGTATTTGGGAGGCGTTGATTCCGGTTCTTGCTTTGGTAATGATGCTCGCTTATAATGTTTATCTCTATGGTGGGGATGCTCTCAACGGTTCCAATCAGTTTATATTATTGTTAGGAGGTGCAGTTGCCGCTATTGTTGGCTTTTTCAATAAAGTCACTTTTGGACAAATGATTGAGGAGGTTTCAGAAAACATTAAATCGACCGCTGGCGCACTCCTCATTCTTCTTATGGTTGGTGCACTTGCAGGCACTTGGTTGATAAGCGGCATCATTCCAACCATGATTTACTATGGTCTTCAAGTTTTAAATCCAACGATATTTTTGGCCGCCTGCGTGATTATTTGTGCGATCATTTCGGTGGCTACCGGAAGCAGCTGGACGACTTCAGCAACGGTAGGAATTGCACTTATAGGTATTGCCAATGCTTTAGGAGTGCACCTCGGTATGGCGGCGGGAGCCATTCTTTCTGGGGCTTATTTTGGTGACAAGATCTCCCCTTTGAGCGATACGACAAATTTAGCTCCTGCCATGGCTGGAACAGATTTGTTTACTCACATTCGCTATATGCTTTATACCACCATGCCAACCTTAATTGTGACCATCATCGTTTTTATTGTGTTAGGCTTAAATATTGAAACGCATGGAACAGCCGATACTGAAAGCATTTTAACAGCACTTAAATCCTCCATTAATGTGAGTCCCTGGCTCTTTGCTGTTCCTTTACTGGTAATTGTTTTGATCATAAAAAAAACACCGCCGTTGGTCGCACTTCTTGCCGGAACATTGTTGGGAGGCTTAGCAGCACTCATTTTTCAGCCTCATGTTGTGGCCTCTATTGGGGGAGGAACTTCTTTGAATTTCACAACAGGCTACAAAGGTCTTATGGATGCCATAACTGTTGACACTGAAATCCCTACAGATAATGAAGCCTTAAAAGGTCTATTCGCATCTGGAGGCATGGCAAGTATGTTGGGTACAGTTTGGTTAATTTTATGTGCCATGGTTTTTGGAGGCATAATGGATGCCATCGGCGCCTTGGCAACGATCAGTAAAGCGCTTTTGAAATTGTTTCACACGACTTTTGGACTTTTTGCAAGTACAGTAGCCAGTTGTTTAGCACTGAACCTTACCGCCAGTGATCAATATTTAGCCATAGTTGTTCCGGGAAAAATGTATGCACAAGCCTATAAAGACAAAGGATTGGCACCCGAAAACCTCTCAAGAACACTTGAAGATAGTGGTACCGTAACCTCAGTTTTGGTACCATGGAATACCTGTGGCGCCTACCATAGCGGCGTTTTGGGCGTGGATACCTTACACTATGCTGGCTATGCGATTTTCAACTGGCTGAGCCCTTTTATGACCTTAATATTCGCTGCTTTCAGAATAAAAATAAGGCAGTTGGCTACGACTAAATAACGATTCTGGATTAATTATACGACTGTGCAACTATCTGTTTATTAATCAGAAGACATCTCCTATCCTACACATTTCATATAGCCGATCAGACTTGTCATTCATAAAACCTATGACAATATAATTTTATATAATCTATTCCTATCGTCATTAGCGTTAATATTAGGTAGTTTTGCACCAGAAATAATATTAATCTTAAACATATATCACATGGCATTTGTAGGAAAAAAATTCCCAAATTTAAACGTTAACGCAATGAATGAAATGGGCGAAACTTTCACCATTAACGTTCTTGAAGAAGCAACAAAAAACAACAAAAAAGTACTTTTATTTTGGTATCCAAAAGATTTCACTTTTGTATGTCCAACAGAATTACACGCCTTTCAAGCTGATTTAGCAGAATTTGAAAAACGTAACACTATCGTTATTGGCGCATCTTGTGATACTGCTGAAGTTCACTTTGCATGGTTAAGCACCTCAAAAGACAACGGTGGAATTGAAGGTGTTACCTATCCAATCTTAGCCGATTCTAATAGAAATTTGGCTAATGCATTAGATATTTTAGACATTACCAACGAATCTTACAATGAAGAAACAGGGCTTGTAACTGTTGAAGGCGACAACGTAACCTACAGAGCGACCTATATTATAGATGAAGAAGGAACAGTTGTTCACGAAAGCATCAACCACATGCCGTTAGGAAGAAACGTTAAGGAATACCTTCGTTTAATTGACGCTTACACGCACGTACAAGAAAAAGGTGAAGTTTGTCCTGCAAACTGGGAAGAAGGTAAAGATGCCATGCAAGCGAACGCTAAAGGCACTGCTGAGTACTTAAAAGCGCATTTGAACTAAGCGTTTCAACGTATAGAAATCAAAGCCCTGTCGCAAGGCAGGGAATTTTATTAATTAAAAATTTATAATTATGGTCAAGGAATTAGAACAAGACAATTTAGGACAATTAGTGTCAGATAATGAGACTGTAGTTGTTCAATATTCGGCTAGCTGGTGTGGTAATTGCAGAATTATGAAACCGAAATTCAAAAAGTTAGCTTCAGAAAATGAAAACGTGACCTTTGTTATAGCCGATGCTGAAAAATTTCCAGAATCAAGAAAATTAGCTACCGTAGACAACTTACCTACGTTCGCGATTTTTAAAAATGGAACTTTTGTCAATCAAGTGCAGACTAACAAATTTGAAATTTTAAAAGATTTATTCGATGAAGCTACCAATAATTAAACACCTTACTCAATTTATTGAGGACAACGATGAGGATTTTGTAGTTGAGACTATTGAAACCTTAGAAAACCTCACTGAAGTCTCTTCTTTGAAGGACGAAGAACTTGATGTTATTGGAGAACTGATCTCTAATATGTATGGTGCATTGGAAGTACATAAAATGGTAAAGGAAGGTGCTCCTAAAAAAGAAGCTCTAAATACCTTTATGTCGCGTGTGCTTGGGTCGATAGACAAATAATAGACGCGTTTACTACATTTCAAAAACCATCTCCAATGAGGTGGTTTTCTTGTTTTTATATACCGCCTTTTCAAACTTGTATCACTGTATTAAGACCTCACATATTCAAGGTGTTATGAGGCCTATTTTTTGTATATTATGACTTTATCAAGTGCAACTTATAATCTTAGAATTATGTTAGAAAACGATTACGTTAAAATTTTTTCAGGAACCTTTATAATCGTTCAATTGGTTGTGGATCGCTTAGAAAGCGTGGGCATTAATGCCATTGTAAAAGATGAAGGTGAATCGGCAAGAATGGCAGGATTTGGATCTTCTTTTCAAGGCTATCAAGAACTTTATGTAGCTCAAGAAGAACTCGATCATGCGATCCAAATTGTAGAAGCCGTTAAAGGAGAATTGGAGATATAAAAAAAAACCTGAATCACTTCAAGGTTTCTTTTTATTTTTTTGCAATTAACTATGCTTTTACCGCATACATTTTTTCTCTCAGCTCTTGAATTGCCTTATCATCCATATACTCATCAAAGGTCATGTAACGATCAATGACACCATTTGGAGTAAGTTCAATGATTCGGTTACCGACCGTTTGCGCGAACTCGTGGTCATGCGTGGTAAACAACACCGTTCCTTTAAAGTTAGACAACGAGTTGTTGAAGGCCGTAATACTTTCAAGATCCAAATGGTTGGTAGGCTCATCCAGCATCAAAACGTTAGCTCTCATCATCATCATTCTACTAAGCATACAACGCACTTTTTCTCCTCCAGACAATACATCTGAAGTTTTAAGCGCTTCTTCGCCACTAAAGATCATTTTCCCTAAAAACCCTCTTAAATATACTTCTTCACGTTCTTCTTCTGTTGTCGCCCATTGACGCAACCAATCTACAAGCGTCAGTTTATTATCAAAATACTCACTGTTATCCAATGGCAAATAGGATTGTGACGTGGTTATTCCCCAGTTATACTCCCCTTTATCTGCTTTTTCCTTACCATTAAGAATTTGATAAAATGCGGTGGTAGCTCGTGAATCCTTTGAATAAACCACTACCTTATCACCTTTAGCCAAGTTGATATCCACATTCTTAAAAAGAATATCTCCTTCCAAGGAGGCTTCAAGACCGGTAATATTTAAAATTTGATCTCCCGCTTCTCTATCGCGTTCAAAAATGATCGCTGGATAACGACGGCTAGAAGGTCTAATATCGGTAATATTCAACTTCTCGATCATCTTTTTTCTGCTGGT
Organism: Gelidibacter sp.; assembly: GCF_053579655.1. Taxonomy (NCBI): domain Bacteria; kingdom Pseudomonadati; phylum Bacteroidota; class Flavobacteriia; order Flavobacteriales; family Flavobacteriaceae; genus Gelidibacter; species Gelidibacter sp. The sequence goes on from NZ_JBMDWE010000020.1 coordinate 22,243, forward strand.
TGCTTGTTTGGATTTTGCAACGTTTGCAGAGAAACGACGAATAAACTCTTCCAATTCTTTCTTTTTGTCCTCAGCTTTTTTGTTGTGCTGCGCACGTTGTCTAGCGGCTAATTGAGATGACTCATACCAGAAAGTATAGTTACCTGAGTAATGGGTGATTTTACTGAAGTCGATATCGGAAATATGCGTACACACCGAATCCAAAAAGTGCCTATCGTGAGATACTACAATGACACAGTTTTCATAATTGGCCAAAAAGTTCTCCAACCACGTGATGGTTTCATAATCCAAGTCGTTGGTAGGCTCATCCATAATCAACACATCAGGATTACCAAATAATGCTTGTGCCAACAACACACGTACTTTTTGTTTTCCATCCAAATCCTTCATGAGGGTGTAGTGGTATTCTTCTTTAATCCCCAAGTTGGACAGCATTGCCGCGGCCTCGCTATCAGCATTCCAACCATTCATTTCCTCAAACTGTACTTGGAGTTCTCCTATCTTATCAGCATTCGCATCTGTATAATCAGCATAAAGGGCGTCAATTTGTGATTTCAGTTCAAACAATGGCTTATTACCCATAATGATCGTTTCCAAAACAGTGTGTTCATCATACAAGTTATGATCCTGCTCCAAAACTGACATACGTTTTCCAGATTCCAAATGGACACGACCCGAAGTTGGATCCATTTTTCCAGCCAATATTTTTAAAAAAGTTGACTTTCCTGCACCATTGGCACCAATAATACCGTAGCAATTGCCCTGATTGAAGCTCGTATTGACTTCATCAAAAAGAATACGTTTGCCAAACTGAACCGAAAGATTAGAAACTGATAACATTTTATAGGTTTTAAATTTGGTGCAAAAGTAGAGAAAACCTATCATTTTAAGAAACTTAAAACCTTAAATTTCGAACCTCCTCCGATTACCTGCTATATTCGTCCAAACAAGCGCCTATATAGCCTGGACGGTTTTCAACACCCATCACAAAAAACATTTAACAGCGCCTTAACAACATGATGCATAAACAAGCTTTATTTTTGTTTTAATCCATGCAACACAATCAGCATCTGTAATTTATTTGTTTATGAGAATTCACATTATATCATTAATGCTTTTTGCCACGCTTTTTAGTTGCCAAAAGGATTCTGATAAAGATGGTACCTATGCTTATTTTGGAGGAGAAATCATTAACCCTAATAATGACTATGTCCTCTTACTTTCTCCGAATCATAAATTTGACACTTTATTTTTAGACGATTCCAATCGGTTTTTCAAGAAAATCGACAATTTAAAACCTGGACTCTACACCTTTACCCATGGTGGCGAATATCAAATGGCCTTATTGGAAGGAAGGGACAGCGTTATGGTCCGGTTGAATACGGTCGATTTTGACGAGTCGTTGGTATTTACTGGCGATGGAGCCAAAAAAAACAATTTCTTGATCAAGATTTTTCTGGAAAATGAAAAGGATCAAGAAAACTTTATCAACGTTTCACAATTGACTCCCGAACGATTTGATCAATATATTGATTCTGCACGCACCAAACGTATCGATGAATTTTTAGAGTTTTCTGATAAAAACCGTCTCTCTGAACTTTTTAATAATGTTGCAGAAACAAGTATTAATTACGGGTATTTCAGTGCCAAGGAAATGTACCCTTTTGGATATTACGGTTACCGAAATTTAAGAAAATATCAAGATTTACCATCCACCTTTTATGACTACAGAAAGGATATTGATTATAACAATGCTGCCTTAAGCGATTATTTTATTTATAATCGGTTCCTCTATTCTCATTTTAACAATGTCGCCTTAAACGCGTTTTATAAAGACGCTCCTGTAGACACTATTTTTAACAGGCATTCTTTAATTTATAATTTGGAAAAATTAAAATTAATGGATGAGTATATTTCTAATGACACCATTAAAAACAAACTTCTTAAAAATACCACAAGAGATTTTATATCCATGTGCGAGGATTCAACAGAGACCGCAAAGCTCATTGCATCCTATCTCGACAAAAGCACAAACCCTAAGGACAAGGCTTATATTAAAAGATTATCAGTTGCTTTAAAACAATTGAAACCTGGTAAAATTCTCCCTAACGTGGAATTGCTGAGCTATGAAAATGAACGCTATAAATTGAGTGATCTGATTGCCAAACCAACAGTCATTTACTTTTGGTCTTCCAATCTGAAAATTCACTATAAAAACAGTCATTTTAAATCACAGGAATTGCGCAAAAAATATCCCAACATTGATTTTATTGCCATCAATATTAATGACAACGATAATAGGTATTGGAAAAAGACTTTAAACGAATTTAAATTCTCCACAAGTAATGAGTATCAATTTGCCAATCCTGATGACGGGAAGCAAACCTTGGCCATCAATACCATTTATAAAATGATCGTAATAGATAAGGACATGCGTATTGTAGACTCGTACTACAACATGTTCCAAAGACAATTTGAAGATGTCCTTAAGGGATTAAATGAATAAAAAAAGGCTCCAAATTGGAGCCCTTTCTTTTAAAATATATCACTAAGGAATTAGTTTCCTTTTTTGTAATCTTCCAAAAACTTCGCCAACCCGATATCCGTCAAGGGGTGGTTTAACAATCCAGTAATTGAACTCAAAGGCCCAGTCATAACATCAGCACCTAATTTTGCACAATCAATCACGTGCATCGTGTGACGCACAGAAGCTGCTAAAATTTCAGTCTCATAGCCGTAATTATCATAGATCATTCTAATTTCAGCAACAAGGTTAAGACCGTCGGTAGAAATATCATCCAAACGACCAATAAAAGGAGACACGTAAGTCGCTCCTGCTTTTGCAGCCAATAATGCCTGACCTGCAGAAAACACTAAAGTCATATTGGTTTTAATGCCTTTATCGCTAAAATATTTACACGCCTTTACACCATCTTTAATCATAGGTAACTTGACCACAATTTGCTCATGCAATTCAGCCAATGCTTCACCTTCTCTTACCATGCCTTCAAAATCTGTAGCAATTACCTCAGCACTCACGTCGCCATCAACCAAATCGCAAATGTTTACATAATGCTTCATGATGTTGTCGGTACCGGTAATGCCTTCCTTAGCCATTAACGACGGATTAGTGGTTACACCATCTAAAATACCCATGTCTTGGGCTTCCTTAATTTGCTCTAAATTAGCAGTATCAATAAAAAATTTCATAAATAATAGTATAAATATAAGTTGTGTTTGTCCCGAGGCTTCGGGAGCGCAAAGTTACGATTAATAACAAAGAAGTTGAGGGAATTTTAATTAAAACATATCAACATCACAAATCGAATATAATCCTACAATTTATAATGATTCATCAACATTTGCTCATAGATTTTATCCGGCAAAATGCGCTTTAATACAATGGAAAACTTCTGCATGAACTCCCCCACTTTATAATGAATTTTTGGATTGGGCGTGTTGATGATTTTGAAAATCGCTGCGGCCATAAGCTGTGGATCTTTGCCGCCACTCACATGAGCATCCATAAGATTCAAAGTGTCGCCATAAGGCTTTTTGTAAGGCGAATTTTCTAAGATGGGCGCATGATAGCGACCTGCGGCAATATTAGTAGCAAAATCGCCAGGTGCAACATTGGTCATCTGGATGTTGAAATCCTTGATTTCCATTCTGAAAGCTTCCGTTAGCAATTCCAAAGCACCTTTACTAGCACTGTAAACGCCTCTATAAGGTAAGCCCATATAGCCAGCAATAGAAGTAACATTAACGATAAGTCCTGACTTTTGCGTTCTCATTTGAGGTAAAACCGATTTTATGACGCGAATGGGCCCAAAGAAATTCGTTTCAAAATTACGTTGGATTTCAGCATCCGGAATTTCCTCAATGGGGCCAGTAATTCCGGCTCCGGCATTATTGATCAACACATCCAAACGACCGCTTTCGCTGATGACCGTTTGAATCGCTTTTTCGATGGAGTCAGTATCAGAAACGTCCAGTTGAACTAATTTAAATTGACTGTCTGAATAACGCTCAGGGTTTCTACTGGTACCATAAACGATAAATCCCTTTTGAGTCAAAAATTCGCCCACAGATTTACCTATTCCTGATGAACCACCTGTAATCAATACCACTTTTGACATGTTCAATTAATAATTAAGATTGAAAAATTAAGACCGCTTAATGTGCCAAAAATACAATATAAATAATGCTGTGAGGATTGAAAAGAAGAAGAAATTTGAACTTTGGAAAGTGAAATGAGCTATTTGAAGCTTGGAGATTCCCACCTTCGTGGGAATAATAAAAAAAAGGCAAGTTACCTACATCACACCGCTACGACCATTTACCTTTGCTGCGTTCCCGCCCTGGAGGATTCAACAGGAGCTGGTTGTGTAGGACTTGCCAGCTGCAAAGATACAATCTTTTACTACTTTTGCAATGATTTTATAAACTGAATTTAATTAAATACCTTGCCGAAAAATTAATACAATCTATGTCTACTACTAAACTTTTTATAATCACTGCCTTAAGTCTCTCGTTATGGTCTTGTGGCGACAATCCGAATGGTAAAAAAAGTAGTTTCTCAATCACTACCGATGCTAAAAACAATACCATCGCACTCGGGCAAACCCTTAAATTATCGATTGAAAACCCAAAAAACAAGACCATCAGTGGGATTACTTATAAAATAGATTCCAAAGAAATTGCTGCCGATTTTAATGTTAAGGATGTTCGTCTTGGAGAACACACTCTTACGGCAACGGTTACTTATGAAAACACATCTGAAGAAGCCTCTACAAAATTGACCATTTTAAACAATGCTGCTCCTAAAATTTACAGCTATAAAATTTTGAATGAGTATCCGCATGACATTACCTCCTATACACAAGGCCTCGAGTTTAATGATGGCATTTTGTACGAAAGCACAGGTCAATATGGTAAATCGAAGCTTAGAAAAGTAGATTACAAAACTGGTGAAGTTCTAAAAAACATCAATTTGGGCAGTCAGTATTTTGGCGAAGGACTGACCATCCTAAATAATAACATTTACCAACTGACCTGGAAAGAAAACATTGGTTTTATCCATAACGTCGATACTTTTGAAAAAACAGGAAGTTTCAATTACGGAAAAAGTAAAGAAGGCTGGGGTTTGTGTAACGACGGAAAAGTAATCTATAAATCAGATGGCACCAATAACATTTGGAAACTCAATCCAACAACACTTGCTGAAGAAGATTACATTCAAGTGTATACCAACACCGGTAAAATCGATAGTTTAAATGAATTGGAATATATCGATGGAAAAATATATGCCAACATTTACCAACGCAACGGTGTTTTAATCATCAATCCAGAAAATGGTGCTGTAGAAGGTGTCATCGACTTCTCGCCGCTTCAAAAACTGGTTACCCAACACCCAAGTTTAGATGTATTAAATGGTATCGCCTATAATCCAGAAACAAAAACTATTTTTGTAACCGGGAAGGATTGGGATAAGTTGTTTGAAGTTGAAGTGTTTGTTAAGTAATTTATACGGTCTAAAGCAGCATACCGGTCCGATTAACCTTCAGGTGGACAATTCTCAAGGAATGTTTAAAACAGCCTAAAACCTTGTTGCATTCGTGAAAGTTATAGTAAATAATTTACGTCGAAATTTTCAGGTAAAGATAAGTTTGTGAAAATTCGTGAAATTCGTGTCAAAATTTTTTCTTATAATTTTAGAAAAATACGAGAGAATAATATAATCCAACTAAACATACATAACCTTTGAAATATTTTCAGAAAGAAAGAATATCTTTTAATTTTATACATTAATTACCATCTCATGCAAAGCTTCGAAATACAGATCATTGTAGCCCAAGAGGATCTCGACAATCTCAACCATGTTAATAATGTCCGTTATGTACAATGGGTGCAAGATGTTGCCGAACAGCATTGGCATGCAAAAGCGACAGAGCAAATTCTTTCGGAATATTTCTGGGTACTCCTCAAACATCATATCGAATATAAAAACCCTGCGGTTTTAGGCGATGTCATTACCCTTAAAACGTACATCAAAGAATCTGGTGGCGCCACTTGCGTGCGAATGGTTGACATTTATAACAAAAAAACCAACAAGTTATTGGCTTCTTCAGAAACAACTTGGTGCCTGCTCTCACAAAAAAACATGCGACCAGCTCGAATAACCGAAGAAATCAAAACCCTATTTAGTTAAATATAGACTAAAATTCTTGTTAAAGTCTCTTAATAGATCACGCTTGAAACCCTAAAATGACTTAATTTGAAGGTAATCAACCTCTAAGCCTAGTGACTAAATCTACTATTCTCTTTTGTCTTTTCGCCACCACGATGCTTTCTCAAAACATCTCTGGAACATTATATGACGCCGAAGCAGCAATTTCTGGAGTCAAAATAATGAACATTACTTCGAAGAGCATCACATCTACCGATGGGAGTGGGAACTTCAAAATCTACGCAAAAGTTAAGGATACGCTCATTTTCAGCTCCTTATTTCATCACACAAAACAGTTAGTGGTCACTCCATCCAATTTAGAAGGAACACAAGTGTTTGAACTGAAAAAGATAGTAAACGAATTGGACGAAATAGAACTTCATGGTCCTATCACTCCAAAGGAAATGGATGCCAAGGAAGCTACAAAAAGAATCAATAAACAATTTAAAACTGACGTTGAGAGAAACCCTCATTTATACCGAAGGCCGAATACCAATAGTGGACCAATTGATTTCATCGAGATTGGGAGACGCGTTGTCAAACTCTTCGAAAGAAAAACACCCAAAGAACAAAATCTGGCTGAAACCACTATTACTTCCGACGATTTAAATACGCTTTTCAAAACAGATAAGTTCTTTAATGATACGTTTCTTGTCTTAGATTTGAACATTACCAAAGACAACAAACACCTCTTCTTTGCTTATTGTGAAACAAAAGATATAGCATCCTCACTACTACGTCCGGATAACAAAATTTATCTTATTGACAAATTTTTGGACTACAGCGAAGAATTTCGGGAGATCTTAAAAGAAAGCCAAAACCATTAATACTAAATTTCTGTGAAATTGACGAGCGATACTTAAAATCTTAATCTAAGAGTGAATAGGTGGTTGCAAGCTTATTCGAAGTAGATAACTCAGTGCATTCGAAACAACTTCATTGCGCTCTTTGCGCTCTGCTTTGCGTCCTTGCGGTTTCTGTTTGATTTGTATTTAAACGCAAAGGCGCTAGGTTTTTCGCAACGGTCGCAACGGAATGCCAGTATTTTTATGTTTTCCAATTTCATTTCGATCGCTGTGCTTGCGTGTCCCAAAACAATCGAAGTGTCGAAGAGTCTTAATTCCATCTTTCAATCTTTGATCTCCTTTCTTGATACTTTGCACTTTGCTATGTTCTCTTTTCTATGTTCTTTTTTCTTCTTCAGACATTACAAAATTAAAAAGCCGTTCCTATCCATTCATAATTTCAAAAGTCATATTTTTGAATCTCATCTGAATTGATTGCCATAATGAAAAGAAGTCTTTATTTTATTCTTACTATTTCTACGTTAATCTTATGGAGTTCCTGCCGAAAGGACTTCGATTTTGAATCGAGTGATGGGACTTTGACATTTTCAAAAGACACAGTTTACTTGGATACCGTTTTTACGAATATTGGATCCAGCACCTATAATTTAAAAGTTTACAACCGCAGTAACAAGGACATCTCCATCCCTACCCTACGGTTGGGACAAGGGCAAGCATCAAACTACCGACTTAATGTAGATGGTATGGCTGGTAAGGAATTCAAAAATGTTGAGCTTTTGGCAAAAGACAGCATGTACATTTTTATTGAAACCACTTTTGATATTCAAAGTGTTGTCACGTCTAATAATCAATTTTTATATACCGATGTCATCGAGTTTGACAGCGGATCAAATTTTCAGAAAGTCGATTTGGTCACCTTAGTTAAAGATGCGGTTTTTATTTATCCTAATAGAGACGCTAATGGCATTGTAGAAACATTAACTTTCGATGTTGATGGCGATGGTGTTGATGACGAAACCAGCGTTCAAGGTCGGTTTTTAGCAGATGATGAACTCAACTTTTCCAACAAAAAACCTTATGTGATTTATGGCTATGCTGCCGTTGGGGCTAATAAAACCTTAACTATTGATGCTGGCGCACGTGTGCATTTCCATGCGAATTCAGGTTTATTGATTACCAATAATGCGTCCTTAAAAGTAAATGGACAACTCAGCCCAGATCAAAAGACCTTGACCAACGAAGTCATTTTTGAAAGCGACCGATTGGAACCTTTATTTGATAATATCCCTGGCCAGTGGGGAACCATTTGGCTATTTCAGGGCAGTAAAGAAAATGACATCAATTTCGCCACGATAAAAAATGCCACGATCGGAATTTTAGCCGAAAACAATCCGAATCCAATCATTCCGAAACTGACGATTAAAAACTCAAAAATCTATCATTCCAGTAATTTCGGAATTTTAGGACGTGCCACTTCCATTACGGCAGAAAACCTCGTGATTAACAATGCAGGACAATCTTCTTTTGCGGGTACTTATGGCGGTTCTTACAACTTTACCCATTGCACCATTGCCAATTACTGGTCAAATAGTTTCAGACAGTTCCCGGCACTCTACCTCAACAACTTCTTGATTCGTGAGGATGAATCGACAGTTACCAATGCATTAACAGCTGCCAACTTCAATAATTGCATTATTTATGGCAACAACAATCCGGAATTTCTTTTGGAAGAAGAGGAAGGCGCTGCTTTCAACTTTAAGTTCACCAACTGTTTGATTAAATTTAAGGACAGCAATAATAAATACACCTCTGATCCAAATTATAATTTTGATAACACCACTTTATATGCGAATGTGGTTTTTAATGAAGATCCCAATTTTAAGGATCCTAAAAAAAACGAATTGATCATTGGAGAAAAATCTGCAGCTATTAATGTGATTGGAAACAATCCTTTTTCAAACCAAGTTCCGTTTGATATTTTAAATGTTTCCAGAACTGTATCTCCTGATTTAGGAGCTTATCAACATATTATTTTTGAAGACTAACAAAATGAAAAGAATAACAAATGAAAAATCGTGAAAAAGCGTTTAATAACTCTATTGTTATCATTGGTTTTAATTACTCTAGGATATTTTCAAAAATTAGGAAACGAACATCCGAAACTCAATAATCTACTTTATAAGTTTGGGTTTTTGATTCAGGTTATTTATTTATTTAGGCTTTATTGGTGGTCTAGAAAGAAAGCTCAATAAAATCAAACAGGAATCTATTTTAAAACTTTCAGGTTTCAAAAACCTGAATAGTTATTTTCACACGCCCAAAAGAACACAACACTGTGTTTTCAAACACCACACTCATTCAAGAAGAGTCATATTGGTATAACTATAACAGGATTTAATCAACAATCTGTATAGCTATTTCAGGACGGGCCATCACCTAGCTTATAGCATGGTTATAGCATAGTTATAGCGTGGTCATAGCATAAGTATAGCATGTTTTATCCATGTATTACCACTAATGGTCCCAACTCAACTCTAGTTAAATCCCATGAAATTTATTGCCTGGTAAAGAGATACTAACGACATCAATACCAAAATTTACGAAGCAATTAATAGAAAAACGGGAATATATCTGTTCTAGATCCATTCAAACAAATCAAAAAAAAAGACCTCACAGGTTTTAAAAACCTGTGAGGTCTGATATTAAATAATGTTTTAAGTCAATTAAGAAAACAAAGGTTTCCCATTCATCATTTCATTTACTTTTTCGCCAATGGCCTGCAATTTGGCTTCATTATCACGATTAGTAAGAACCTCATCAATCAATCCAACAATCGCATCCATGTCAGCTTCTTTTAAACCTCTGGTTGTCACTGCCGGCGTTCCGATTCTGATTCCTGAAGTTACAAATGGCGATTTATCATCAAAAGGCACCATGTTTTTGTTTACGGTAATATCTGCTTTGCCTAAGGCTTCCTCAGCTTCTTTACCAGTAATATTTTTATTTCTCAAATCCATCAACATCATATGGTTTTCCGTTCCACCAGAAATAATATGATAATCCCTAGCAACAAACGCCTTTGCCATGGCAGCAGCATTATTTTTAACCTGTAACATATAATGCATGAACTCATCAGTTAAAGCCTCACCAAAAGCAATCGCTTTAGCCGCGATGATATGCTCCAATGGACCACCTTGATTCCCAGGGAAAACACCAGAATCCAAAAGTGAAGACATTTTTCTCAAATCGCCTTTAGGAGTTTTCATTCCGAATGGATTTTCAAAATCAGCACCCATCATAATCATTCCACCTCTTGGACCTCTTAAAGTTTTATGAGTCGTAGTGGTCACAATATGACAATGCGGCATCGGGTCATTCAAAATACCCTTTGCAATTAATCCTGCTGGATGTGAAATATCGGCCATCAACACAGCGCCAACTTTATCAGCAACTTGTCTGAAGGCTTCAAAATCCATATCGCGTGAATAAGCAGATGCACCCGCGATAATCATTTTTGGTTTTTCCTTTTTAGCGGTATCTTCTAATTTATCGTAATCAATCAGGCCAGTAGCCTTATCTACACCATAAAATGAAGGATTATATAATTTTCCTGAAAAATTCACTGGAGATCCATGCGTTAAATGGCCACCATGTGACAAATCAAAACCAAGAATTTTATCTCCAGGCTTTAAACACATTGAATATACTGCAGTATTCGCCTGACTTCCAGAATGCGGCTGTACGTTGACATACTCTGCACCAAACAAAGCTTTAGCACGATCGATAGCTATTTGCTCTACCTCATCGACGACTTCACAACCTCCATAATAACGCTTTCCTGGGTACCCTTCAGCATATTTGTTGGTTAAAACTGATCCTGCGGCTTCCATAACCTGATTGCTCACAAAGTTTTCGGAGGCGATAAGTTCTAAACCGTTTAATTGTCTTTCTTTCTCAGCTTCTATAAGCTCAAATATCTGTTGGTCGCGTTGCATAAATATGTACATTTTCATTCCCTCGAAGGAGGGAATCTATTGATTAATATAAATTTTCCCCAAAAGTACTAAATACAATAGTTAATTAGGTCAAAAATCAAATTTTTCGTCTGAAGATATTCCTTTTCTCAATTCATCTGAGACAAGATAACTTTAAGTTTATTTTTTATTTTAAATTAAAAAAAATATGTACGTTTGAATACATTTAAAAAAAACTAATTAATAGAAACCGTATGTCTTTATCAGCAAATAATCCCGATAGAACGTCGTGGCTTCACGTGGGGAAGAATTCTGACTTCCCTATACAAAACATCCCTTTCGGTGTTTTTTTAACGCGCGACGACATCATTACCATTGGCACACGCATTGGTGATACAGCCATTGATCTTGGTGCACTTCATCAATTAGGTTATTTTGATGGCATTCCACTCACTGACGATATTTTTCTTCAAGATACTTTAAATGATTTTATTGCAGATGGCCGCAAAACATGGCGTGCCGTGCGAGATAGGATCGCTTCTATTTTTGATAGTAAAAACACCACATTAAAACAAAATATAAAACATAAGGAAATTGTCTGTTTTAGATTGGATGAAATTGAAATGCAATTACCTATTCATGTGGGTGATTACACCGATTTTTATTCGAGTATAGAGCATGCAACTAACGTGGGAAGTATGTTTAGGGATCCTGAAAATGCGCTCATGCCAAATTGGTTGCACATCCCTGTGGGCTACCATGGTCGCAGCTCCTCCATTATTCCATCAGGAATTCCAATAAACAGACCTCAAGGCCAAACCTTACCAAAAGGCGCGACCGAACCTGTTTTTGGACCTTCTAATTTGATTGATTTTGAATTGGAGATGGCTTTTATCACAACAGACGCTAACGATTTTGGAGAATCCATCCCAGTCAATGAAGCAGAAGAATATATTTTTGGATTGGTTCTTTTCAACGACTGGTCAGCTAGAGATATCCAAGCCTGGGAATATGTGCCGTTAGGTCCATTCTTATCTAAAAATTTCGCGTCATCCATGTCACCTTGGATTGTAACCCTTGATGCTTTGGAACCTTTTAAAGTAGCGAATCCAAAACCAATCAAACCACTTTTACCTTATTTACAATCTAAAGGAAAGAAAGGTTATGATATCAATTTAGAAGTGGCGATACGTCCAAAAGATGCCAAGGAAACTATTGTGAGCAAATCCAACTTTAAATATATGTACTGGAATATGTCACAGCAATTGGCACACCATACTATTAATGGATGTCCTGTAAACTCTGGCGACATGATGGGTAGTGGCACCATTTCCGGTCCTACTGAGGACTCCTACGGATCGATGCTGGAATTGACCTGGAGAGGAGAAAAACCGATAAAAATGAAAGACGGCACCGAACGCAAATTCATCAACGATTATGATACCGTAATTATGAGAGGCCATTGTGAAAAAGATGGCACCAGAATTGGATTTGGAGAAGTGTCAACACAATTATTACCTATTTATAATCAGAAGAAATAGGCTTCGACAGGCTTGAAGTTGAAGTACGAAGACTAGTCTCGCTAGTTTTCGTACTTTTTTGTTTTATAGACCTTTAACTTCAGTCTCAGTGCTTCCAACTCCCCACTTTAATCGTTTGGCATATAATTTGAAATCCATTAACTTTAACCACTTAAAAACCAGAAATATGAAAGGAAAATTACTCTATACAGCATTTATTTTACTACTTGTTGCGTGCAGTAGTAAAAAACAAATCGAGAAATCACTTCATTCTGGTAATTACGATCAAGCTATTGAAGATGCCTTAAGAAAACTTGAAACCAACAAAAACAAGGATCGCAAGCAAGATTATATCATCTTACTTCAAAACGCTTATGTCAAAGCGGTCGAGCGGGATTTACAAGACATCAACCATCTTAAAAAAGATGGCAATCCCGAACATTACAAAAACATTTACGATCTCTACCTTACCTTAAATGCACGTCAGGAAGCCCTTAAGCCATTCCTGCCATTGCGTATTGACAACAAACCCGTGCGCTTCGACTTTAAGGATTATACAAATGCCATTGTAGAGTCCCGCATCGCGGTTTCTGATCATATGTATCGTACTGGCTTACAACTTCTGAAATCCAATTTCAAACAAAACATCAAAGAAGCCTACAACACCTTTCACTATGTGGATCAAATTAATCCAAAGTATAAAGATGTTCGCAATTTAATGAAAGATGCCCATAATCTCGGAACTGATTATGTGCTTGTAACCATCGAAAACCAAACCGATCAAGTTATTCCAAGACGTCTGGAAGATGACCTCTTGAATTTTGACACCTACGGATTGAACCAGTTTTGGACCGTTTATCACGCCAACCCTGAACCTCGACTCCGTTATGATTATGCAATGGCCCTGCAACTAAAACGCATTAATATTTCACCAGAAAAATTAAGCGAAAAACAACTGCTAAGAGAAAAGCAAATTGTGGATGGCTGGAAATATCAAAAGGATAGCAAAGGAAATGTTGCCAAAGACAGTTTAGGAAACGACATAAAAATTGACAACATCATCAATGTAAAAGCACGCTATTTTGAATATCACCAATTCAAATCCACCCAAGTTCTTGCCGATGTGGTCTATGTAGATTTGAAATCCAATCAAACTTTGGATGTCTTCCCAATTAACAGTGAATTTATGTTCGAACACATCTATGCCACTGTACAAGGCGATGAGCGTGCTTTAAGTGCACGTGACAGGGATCTTTTACGTAACAGACAAGTCCGATTCCCATCAAATGAAGATATGGTTTATGACACTGGCGAAGACCTAAAAGTGAAGTTAAAACAGATTATTAGTTCGTATAGCATGCGGAATTAAAATGAAAAACTCCCAAAACAGAACGTTTGGGAGTTTTATATTCCAAGATTTTTCCGTTCTCGTAATGCTTTTATAGAAGGTCATAAAGTATTTTCATTTTACCCACGAGTTCCTCTGATTTTTCAGAACTCAAAAGATACTTTTTGTCTTTTGTTGTAATACGGAACATTTGGTTTCTGTCTTTTACAAGACTCACAGAATCATCCATGGTATTTCCGATGAATCCAAAAACGCCTTTACTTCCATAGGTCATCGTCAGATTGGAATATCCCATTATACACACTTCCAAAATATCAGTATTAGGGATCTTTATCTTACCGATGTTTTTCTTTAACACGATACCATCCTTTTCAATAATAATCTTTTTTAATGAAATTGAATACAAATAAATGATGGCACCCACTATCAACAGTGGCAAAACAACACGAACGGTTATTCCTAAACTTTTATTAATTACAATGATGGTGAACAAAACCATTATCGACAAAATCACGGCGCTAAACGTGGCAATTCTGACATACGAAGAACTTTTGCTTCTGTAAATATTCATTTTTAAACTTTTGAGTATAAGAATCTCAAATGTAGTTATTTAAACAAACTTTCCCAACTCCAAATTATTGACCCCACTGTGACTGTCATGAGCTACCACTACTCCATTTTTAATAACCAATAGCTGAGGCGATTCATGTGTAACCTGAAATTTTTCTGCAATGCCAGCAGAAATCGATCTATAGTTTAACAAATCCAAATAATAAAGATCGGCTTCATTTTCGGAAAGCTTGTACTCTTTTTTAAAATGATTCATGACCATCCTACTAACCCCGCAACGTGTAGAATGTTTAAAAATGAGTTGCGTTTTGGTTTTCGAACGCTCCACAATCTCATCCAACTGTTCAATTGTAGTCAAATTAATCCAAGGTGTGACGTTTTCTTGTTTAGCTTCACCTGCTCCCGAATCTGTTGAAGCACCAAATAATTTATTAAATAATCCCATGATTTCTTAGTTTTTCATTTCTGCACATCTTCCCATTCGAAGCCGCAAGAATATTAATTTGTATTATTTTTTACCATTCCATTAACGGAAGCGTCTTTAGTTTTCAACTATCTTTAGTAGATAAGTCGCTAACTTTTTGAAACATCGAAAACTGACGAAACGTCACGTTATTCCTGAGGATTTCCGACTTTTTGTCTCTCTTCTTATATTGGTAAGGTAATTGAAATATTGTTTTGGAAAATTAGACAATTAATATAAAAACACAACATCTTATATATGAACTTTAACAATTATACCATAAAATCACAGGAGGCTATTCAGCTCGCACAACAGCTTGCTCAGACCTATGGCCATCAGCAAATAGAAAATGAGCACATTTTTAAGGCCATTTTTGAAGTTGACGAAAACGTATTGCCATTTCTTCTTAAAAAACTGAATGTCAATGTCAACCTGTTACATCAAACATTGGACAAGCAATTGGAAAGCTTTCCAAAAGTTACGGGCGGTGACATTATGCTTTCAAGAGAAGCTAATAAAACGCTGACGGAGGCCTCAATCATCGCCAACAAAATGAAAGATGACTTCGTTTCCATCGAACATTTGATCATGGCTGTTTTTAAATCGAACAGCAAAATAGCACAAATGCTCAAGGATCAAGGCGTGACCGAAAAAGCATTAAATGCGGCCATCGAAGAACTTCGTCAAGGCGATAACGTGACTTCGCAAAGTCAAGAGGATACCTACAATTCCTTGAACAAATACGCCAAAAACCTCAACCAATTGGCCAAAGACGGCAAATTGGACCCTGTTATTGGTCGTGATGAGGAAATCAGAAGAATTCTTCAAATCCTTTCACGTCGTACGAAAAACAACCCGATCCTCGTGGGCGAACCAGGAACTGGTAAAACGGCAATTGCAGAAGGTTTAGCGCATCGCATTATAGATGGCGACGTTCCTGAAAATCTAAAAGATAAACAAGTATTCGCTTTGGATATGGGTGCGCTCATCGCAGGCGCCAAATATAAAGGTGAATTTGAAGAACGCTTAAAAGCAGTGATCAAAGAAGTAACCTCAAGCGAAGGCGATATCGTTTTATTTATTGACGAAATCCACACCCTTGTAGGTGCCGGTGGCGGACAAGGCGCTATGGACGCAGCAAATATTTTAAAACCAGCTTTGGCAAGAGGCGAACTGCGCGCTATCGGAGCAACCACACTTGATGAATATCAAAAGTATTTTGAGAAAGACAAAGCTTTGGAGCGTCGTTTCCAAAAAGTGATGGTCAACGAACCGGACACCGAAAGTGCGATTTCCATCCTTCGTGGGATCAAAGAAAAATATGAAACCCATCATAAAGTCCGTATTAAAGACGAAGCCATTATTGCTGCTGTAGAATTATCTGAACGGTATATCACCAACAGATTTTTACCAGACAAGGCGATTGATTTAATGGACGAAGCCGCGGCCAAACTGCGCATGGAAATCAATTCCAAACCAGAAGAACTGGACGTATTGGACCGTAAAGTCATGCAGCTGGAAATTGAAATCGAGGCTATTAAGCGTGAAAAGGATGAAACCAAATTAAAATCCCTGCGTGCTGATCTTGCGAATCTTAAAGAAGATCGCAATGAAATGAATGCCAAATGGATGAGCGAAAAAGAGGTTGTGGACAATATCCAAACCACCAAATCCAACATTGAAGATTTTAAAGCGGAGGCTGAACGTGCCGAGCGTGACGGTGATTATGGAAAAGTAGCTGAAATTCGCTATGGAAAAATCAAGGAAGCTCAAGCACAACTTGAAAAACTTCAAAAGGAATTACAAGAAAACCAATCGGGCAGTTCTTTGATAAAAGAAGAGGTTACCGCTGAGGATATTGCAGAAGTCGTCGCAAAATGGACCGGAATTCCGGTCACCAAAATGTTGCAATCTGATAGGGAAAAACTTTTAAAACTGGAAGATCAATTGCACAAGCGTGTGGTTGGACAGTATGAAGCAATTACCGCAGTGAGTGATGCCGTCCGAAGAAGTCGCGCAGGATTACAAAATGTACAAAAACCGATTGGCACCTTCTTGTTTCTAGGAACTACAGGCGTTGGTAAGACGGAGTTAGCAAAAGCATTGGCCGAATACCTGTTTGACGATGAAAACGCCATGACCCGTATTGATATGAGCGAATACCAAGAACGCCATAGCGTGAGCCGTCTAATCGGAGCACCTCCAGGATATGTCGGTTATGACGAAGGCGGACAGCTCACCGAAGCAGTGAGAAGAAAACCGTATTCTGTGGTATTGCTTGATGAAATAGAAAAAGCACATCCGGACACCTTCAATATTTTACTGCAAGTATTAGATGAAGGCCGATTAACGGACAATAAAGGTCGGGTTGCCGATTTTAAAAACACGATCATCATCATGACTTCCAATATGGGAAGCGATATTATACAACAACATTTTGAAGCGACCAAAGATATCGATTCAGCTATTGAAGCAGCAAAAGTCGATGTTTTAGGATTGTTAAAACAAAATGTACGTCCTGAGTTTTTAAATAGGATTGATGACATCATCATGTTCACGCCGCTATCAAAAGAGAATATTTTTGAAATAGTAGGCTTACAACTAAAAGGCTTGACAAAAATGTTAGCAAATCAAGGCATTACTTTTGACGCCACAGATGAAGCGACGACCTATTTAGCTGAAAAGGGCTATAATCCTGAATATGGTGCACGTCCTGTAAAACGTGTGATACAAAAAGAAGTCTTGAACGAATTGAGCAAAGAACTGCTCTCTGGAAAAATCACTACAGATAGCATCATTTTGCTAGACTCGTTTAACGATGAATTGGTCTTTAGAAACCAAGGCGAATTGGTAAAAGAAGCCCAAGCATAGCAAACCCTGACATGCTCAATGTCAGCGTTTAAAAGTCCGAGAGGATTTTTCATAATAAGTTGGTTGGTTAGGAAACAGCACGAACCTTGAAAAAGATGAGTGCTGTTTTTTTTCGATTGCGTTAAAGCATAGGTCATCAATTTTATAATTTCATATTGAATATCATAACGACGCATCTATGGGCATTATAAAATATTACAATTTCAAAGATTTTGAGTTGTTTGTCTTTGATGACTTTATCATAAATCAAGTCAAGGAAGGCGTCGTCATTCAATCAGAACATAATTACATCATAAATGATACGGTACAGAAACATTTTAGTGGGAAAAACATGGTTTACATTTCCAACAGGGTAAAATCCTATTCCGTTAATCCGTTGATATATCCCGAAACTGAAAAAATCCCGAATTTGGTGGCCATAGCACTGATTCCAAAAACAAAAATAATGAGGAGAAGTGCAGAATATGAAAGAAAATTCTTTGACAAGCCTTATGAGATTTTCGATAATCTGAGCCAAGCCATTGAATGGTCTCATAAATTTTTGATAAAATTAAAAGATTCTTCGCGGCTCGAATAATCCACCTCCATGCACAGTTAAAGTTTATCATCTCATGTTCGAGAATTAAAAAATAAGGTTTTAACCTAATAACTAAGCCTTTTAGGAATGAGATTCAAGTCGTTAACAAAAACAATGTTAAACATTACCTAAATGTAGGTCTACTCAGGTTTTAAAAGAGTCTTTTTATTTAGTTTAAACGTAGATAATAGGGCTGATGGCGGAAGTGAATGCTGTGAAAAACCCAATAACCTCATTCAACGAGAATTAAATATTTAAAGAAATTTCGTTTGTTACCGTTCATCTAAAAATCAGCAAAAAACTTTACTTAAGCAACCGTTTGTCGTACTTTTGCACACTTAATCTATAAGACTCCTATGAAAATTAACGCTTTTATTGACCACACCCTCTTAAAACCAACCACTACCGAAAGGCAAATTATCGATTTATGCAACGAAGCGAAAAAATATGATTTCTTTTCTGTTTGTGTAAATAGCTGTTATGTTCCTTTGGCCAAACAAATCCTGTCAAAAACAGCGGTAAAAGTCGTATCGGTCATTGGCTTTCCTTTAGGGGCTACAGCAACAGAGGCTAAGGTTTTTGAGGCTAAAAATGCAGTCAATGAAGGTGCGGATGAAATAGACATGGTCATCAATATGGGATTTCTTCGCAGCAAAAATTTTCTTGCAGTATTTAAGGACATTTCAGATGTGAAGTCGGCAATAGGTAAGATTCCGCTTAAAGTAATTTTGGAGATTAGTGAGCTTTCGAAAAACGAAATTGTGAAAGCCTGCGAAATTTGTGTGGATGCTAAGGTTGATTTTATTAAAACTTCTACAGGGTTTTCAAAAAGCGGAGCTACGTTAACCGCCGTAAAAATCATTAAAAAGACGATTAAAGATCAAGCAAAAATAAAAGCTTCCGGAGGTATCCGAGATCTAGAAACTGCTCTAAAGTACATTGATGCAGGTGCGGACCGAATTGGAACCTCATCGGGCGTGGCAATGATGACCGGTAAAACTACCGCTGCTAAGTAATAATTTTTATCTTTAGGGTTTAAACTAACCCTATGAGCGTACATATTGAAGCAAAAAAAGGAGAAATTGCAGAAACAATTCTTCTTCCAGGAGATCCATTAAGAGCGAAATGGATTGCTAACACATTTTTTGAAAACCCTAAACGTTTTAACAATGTAAGAGGAATGCTAGGTTACACCGGCACTTACAAAGGTAAACGCGTTTCTACCATGGGCACTGGTATGGGCGTACCGAGTATATCTATTTATTCCCATGAATTGATTACAGAATACGATGTTAAAAACCTGATTAGGGTTGGTAGCGCGGGTTCCTATCAAGAAGAGGTCAAACTTCGAGATATCGTTTTAGCCATGGCCGCATCCTCTACTTCCGGTATTAACGAACTCCGTTTTGGAGGTGCAGATTTTGCGCCTACGGCAGATTTCGGCCTGATTCAAAAAGCAGTTGAGGCTGCAAAAGCTAAGAACATTTCCTTAAAGGCCGGAAACGTATTAACCAGTGATGAGTTTTATGCCGATGACTTCGAATCTTATAAGAAATGGTCGAAATTCGGAATTCTATGTGTCGAAATGGAGACGGCAGGACTTTATACAGTAGCGGCCAAACATGACGTGAAAGCCTTGAGCATCTTGACTATTTCAGACTCTTTGGTGACTGGAGAGCGCACGACATCCAACGAAAGAGAAACGACTTTTAAGGAGATGATTGAAATTGCCTTGGAATTAGCAGAATAAAACTTCATTAAAAATCGATCCATGATACGCTACCTAATAATATTTTGTATTGTTCTTTTCTCAGTAAATGCGTTTGCCCAAAAAGAACAAGCTCAAGAAATAACGACCTATTATTTTATTCGCCATGCTGAAAAGGATCGGAGTAATCCTTCTGAAAAAAACGCCCATTTAACAGACGAAGGCCATAAAAGAGCCCAAAATTGGAGTGAAATTTTACAGCACATCCCTTTTGACGCCATTTATTCAACCGACTATAACAGAACTAAAGAAACGGGACAACCCACCGCTATAAAAAACGGACTCGACATCATTACTTACAATGTTAGCACGAGTTATGATGAGGCTTTTAAAACAGCAACTAAAGGAAAAACCGTTTTAGTGATTGGTCACAGCAATACCATTCCAGAGTTTGTAAATGCCGTGATCGGAAATAAAAAACATGAGGAAATTGATGATGCTAATAATGGCAACCTTTATATTGTAACCAAAGTAGGAAACACCATCACAGAGCAAGTACTTACTATTAATTAAGCGCTTTGACCTCAATATTCTTGAGTTCTATTTTTGAAAGTAATTGCAATTTATTAGCGTTGAATAATTCGTCCATATCTGCAAATTTGATATTTGAAGTTTCTGGCTTGTAGTTGTCATAATCTGCAAAGCGCAACCTGCTAATCAGCCTTTCGTTATAAGCCTGTCTAAAACGAAAACCTTGACTACCATCATTTTCTTTAAAGGAGTAGGCTAAATAATCCATTGTAAATGAATCTTTACCTATCCAATAGATATATTCATCTTCAAAATCTTCACCTCCGCCATCTTCAGAAAAAGTGACCTTGATTTTATGATACGCTTTACCTTTTATGTCTGTTATGCCCAAATCTTCTTTATGCACAGCCTTTCCATCTAAGCCATAAGGCAAAACTGAAAAATAATGTACAGAATTAACCGAATTACTGTATTTTGAAGCGGTTGAATCTGCAAGTTGAACTTTTTCACCATTGCTAAAGCGTTCAAATCCTGTATTGCTCAAAACATCTTTTATTTGAGAAAGCGAATCTTTAAAATGACGCTGCAGCTGAAACTTTCCATTATCGCGAATGGCTGTGTAATGGATATCTCTAAAATCAAAATCAATTTGCGAATGATCAAACAGATTTCCCCCGGCAACTTCTATCGCCTTTTTGATAATATCTTCTGCAGATAGCGTCGTAAGAACTTGATTCTTCTTTTCTTTACAATTGAAAAAAGAGAGCACTACAACCATAATTAGAACGTTTCGTAACATAAGATCTGTTTTAAATGTATTTGCAAACTTAAAGATTACCGAGGCGTCTTCTTTAAAAGTTATCTTAAATGTTTTACCTTTGACTTCCTATGCAGAAAATCATCAACATAAAAAACAGAAAAGCACGGTTCAATTACGAAATATTGGATAAATATACGGCCGGCATTGTTTTAACGGGTACCGAAATAAAATCCATTAGAAGTGGTAAAGCCTCTATTGCTGAGAGTTTTTGTGAGTTTAACGAAAAAGGCGAACTCTTTGTCATCAACATGAACGTTGAAGAATATGCATTCGGAACGTACTACAACCACCGACCAAAAGCCGAACGTAAACTACTCTTAACCAAAAGAGAGTTAAAGTCGCTTAATAAAGATGTCCAGACCAAAGGTTTTTCAATTGTTCCTTTGCGATTGTTTATCAACGATAGAGGCTTTGCCAAAATGGAAATAGCCTTAGCAAAAGGTAAGAAACTCTACGACAAGCGCGAAACTCTCAGAGATCGTGACAACAAACGAAACCTGGATCGGATTAAGAAAATCTACAGTTAAACACCCGAAAAGGTCTTCAAATTCCAAAAAAATTAAAATCCAAATTCCAATTAACAACGCTCGACATCTATTCTGTTGTCTTTTTTTAAACAGACTAAAATTCTGTTGCATTCGGGCAATTTAAATAAATGGCTTACACTTTATAGCCATAAAAAGATTGAATCCGTGAAAATTCGTGTAATTCGTGTCAAAGTTTTTAGAACTTTAATCGAAGGAGCAGCAGTGAAGTTTCAACTTAATTTGAGATTTATAAAATCATAAAATATCCGAAACTTTAGAATTCTTTAGAAGCGTTCAGGAAATTAATAATTTAAGATTGCTATAACAATCACTAGCGCCTTTTATAGTTAAGTTTGAAACGTTCCTAGCCAACCATCTAATGATAAGATGCGCCTATTTAGGATTATACATCTCACTTTATGACTAAAAATCTACTCGCTCTTGTTTTTATTTTAATCAGTTGCCATTCCTTTTCCCAAATAAAAGGACGCATTGTCGATAAAAAAAACGAACCGCTTCCATTTGTTAATATCTATGTAGAAAACACCTTTACCGGCACTACTAGTAATGACCAAGGTTACTATGATCTTAATCTGAATAAACCAGGTACCTACACAATTGTATTTCAGTTTTTAGGCTATAAGACGGTAAAGAAAGACGTCGAGATAAAGCAATTCCCATATCTGCTGGATGCTACGCTTACTGAAGAGCAAATTTCATTAAATGAAGTGGTCATTAATTCTAATGAAAATCCTGCCGACATCATCATGAGAAAAGCTATCGCTGCCAGGAAAGTAAATTTAGAGAAAATCAATTCGTTTAAAGCCGATTTTTATTCTCGAGGTTTGATTAGAATAAAAAATGCACCAGAAAAGTTTTTTGGTCAGGAACTCGACGAATTTATGGTGGGATTGGATTCGACACGCAGTGGCATCATATACCTATCAGAAACCATTTCGGAAATTGAATATAGGCGTCCAGATAAGCTAAAGGAAAAAATTATTGCTTCCAAAGTGAGTGGCGACAATAACGGATTCAGTTTCAACACGGCAAGCGATGTGGATTACAATTTTTATAATAACACGATTGAATTGGGCAATCAAATCATTTCTCCGATTGCCGATTACGCTTTTAATTACTACAGATATAAATTGGAAGGTGTTTTTTATGATGATAAAGGGAACCTCATCAACAAAATTAAGGTAATTCCGAGACGTGAAAATGATCGAATTTTTTCTGGCGTCATTTATATCGTAGAAAACCAATGGACTATTTACGCTTTGGAACTTGGTATTACGGGCATTCAAGCAAAAATCCCGCCGGCTGAAGTGATCACAATCAAACAAAACTTCTCCTATTCCGACACCGATCAAATTTGGGTGCTAATTTCACAAGGCATGGATTTTAGTTATTCACTTTTCGGATTTAAAGGCGATGGACGCTATATGGCCGTGTATAGCAATTATAACTTCAACACACAACTGACAAAAAAATCGTTTGGAAAAGAGATTCTGTCCTTTGCGAATGAAGCCAATAAAAAAGATTCAACCTATTGGAAAAGTATCCGACCAGTACCTTTAACCGATGAAGAAATTAGCGATTATTTATTAAAAGACAGTGTACAAACCGTTAGAGAATCAAAACCTTACCTTGACTCTATTGATGCGAAGAACAATAAGTTTAAAATCTCAAAAACACTTTTTGGATATAGCCATCGTAATTCTTTTGAAGATTGGTCTGTTGGTTATAGCTCACCACTCTCGGACTTTCAATTTAATACGGTTCAAGGTTACAATTCGAAGTTGAGCTTTTACTATAGGAATAATATCGATAAATTCCGTCGTTTTTTCTCAGCCAATGCTTCTTTTCAATATGGAATTTCAGATGAGCGCTTAAGAGGAACAGCTTCTTTCACTTATAAATTCAACAACATCACAAAACCATTTCTAACGGTTTCTGGAGGCATTGAAACACAGCAATTTAATGAATCGCAACCTATTTCGCCTTTGGTTAATTCCATAAGCTCCTTGTTTTTTGAAAACAACTTCATGAAAATCTATGATAAAAGCTTCGCCCAAGTTGGCTATACACAAGAACTTACCAATGGTATAAATATATATAGCACGGTAGCTTATGAACGTCGGAAAGCGTTAATAAACACGACTGATCAAGTAATTTTCAATGACAAAAATGATGTTTATACAAGTAACGATCCTCGCAATCCGATCGCTTACGGAATTCCAGCTTTTGACACACACAATCTTTTGAAATTCAATTTGAATGCTCGGATTAATTTTGATCAGGAATATTTGAGCTATCCGGACAGCAAAATCAATATTCCAAACAGAAAATACCCAACGCTTTATTTGGGTTATGAAAAAGGATTAGCGGCATCAGAACGTCAGTATAATTTTGATCAACTTAAAGCGCGAGTAGCACAAAGTTTTAATATTGGGAATAAAGGAGATTTCAAATACAATCTGAAAGCAGGAACATTTTTTAACGCCGATGATATTGCTTTTATGGATTATTATCATCCAAACGGCAACCAAACGCATTTAGGAACCTCAAGCACTTATCTCAATATGTTCAACAATTTACCTTACTATGCTTTAAGTACAAACACCTCTTATTTGGAAATGCACGCCGAACATGACTTTAAAGGTTTTCTTTTAAGTCGCGTGCCACTATTGAACAAACTCAATTATAATTTGGTCATCGGCGCCCATGCTTTTGCAACCGAAAACCAAAAACCTTATCAGGAATATTCCATAGGAATCGACAATATTGGCTTTAAGAAATTCAGATTCCTACGTGTAGATTATGTGCGCTCCTACCAAAACGGCTATCAAGGCGATGCCGTAATTTTCGGATTGAAGTTTTTGAATATTATTGAATAGCTGATTTTCAGACACGAATTTCACGAAGAAGCACTAATAATGGCGTCTCCATCATTTAAAATTTGTCAAACGATTACAAGAATAGAAAAACTCAAAATAATTTTCTATTTTAATGAGTTCGTCCAAACTAAATCATTAGTGAATAAAGTATATTAGATGTTTTACAGACTGAAGCCTATTGCATTCGTTAAGTTTATAGTAAATAATTTACGCTTGTATTTTCGGAGAATGAGTGAATTTGTGAAAATTAGTGAAATTCGTGTCTAAAAAATTTCATTAGTTTTTATCCTCCAGAAGCGGGACAAATCGAAATTCTCCATACTCATGCTTTTCAAAGTCCTTTGGCCCTTTTCTGATGAATAAGGTCATGGTCTGTACATTTTCCCCAACAGGGATTACCAATCGTCCACCAATTTTAAGTTGACTCATTAAAGGTGTTGGCACAAAAGGTGCTCCGGCGGTTACGATAATGCTGTCAAAGGGCGCTTCTTCCTTTAACCCTTTATAGCCATCGCCAAAAATGAGTTTTTTAGGACGATAGCCTAACTTAGGCAAAAACTTGGTTGTCAGTTTAAAAAGCTCCAATTGGCGTTCAATGCTGAATACTTTTGCTCCTAATTCGCACAAAACAGCAGTTTGGTAACCACTTCCTGTTCCAATTTCAAGTACATTATCACCAGGCTTAATCTGCATGAGCTCCGTTTGAAATGCGACCGTATAAGGTTGTGAAATCGTTTGGTCAGCAGCAATAGGAAAAGCTTTGTCTTGATACGCATGATCCAAAAAACTGGAATCCATAAATAAGTGTCTCGGAATTTTACCGATCGCACTAAGCACCTTTTCATCAGTAATTCCTTTATCCCTTATAATGCCAACAAGTTGCTGGCGCATGCCCTTATGTTTAAACGTATCTTTCAAAGCGGTAGTGAGTTTAAGGCAAAATTAACCCAAACAAAAGGAAGCTACAAGGAATATGGCGAGATGTTTTGAGCTTCATCCATATGCTGAACAATCACATTTAGTGTAACCACCTTTTAATCATCAAGTCAAACTTCAAAATCAAAAATCTTAAATCGACAATCAGCAATAATTACCATTTCTCACATACACCTCCATGCTTCACAACACGCATTCCAAGCTCCCACTTCCCTCCTTTTTTTCTTTTATCTGCCTTAAAAAAAAGCTATTTTTGTATAAAACGTACAACCTATGTTAAAAGCAGGAGTTCTTGGTGCTGGTCATCTTGGAAAAATTCACTTACGACTTCTTAAGCAATCTGAAAAATTCGAATTGATTGGATTTTATGATGCTGATGAAGACAATGCAAAAAAAATTGAAGCCGAATTTGGCTATAAATATTTTGACACTATCGAAGGCCTTATTGATGCTGTTGATGTTGTAGATATTGTAACCCCAACCTTATCTCATTTTGAATGCGCAAGATTGGCAATTTCAAAAGGAAAACACATCTTTATTGAAAAACCGATTACTAATACTGTTCAAGAAGCAGAGACCATCAGAGCTTTGGTCGCTGAAAATCACGTGAAGGGTCAGGTTGGACATGTTGAGCGTTTCAATCCCGCCTTTAAAGCCGTCAAACACCAAATACACAACCCAATGTTCATCGAATGCCATCGATTGGCAGAATTTAATCCACGAGGTACGGATGTGCCCGTTGTTTTGGATTTGATGATTCATGATATTGACATTATTTTAAGCGTCGTTAATTCTAAAGTCAAGAATATTTCGGCAAGTGGTGTTTCTGTTATCAGTGATACACCAGACATTGCCAATGCACGCATCGAATTTGTGAATGGTTGTGTGGCGAATTTAACCGCGAGTAGGATTTCATTGAAAAATATGCGCAAAACACGATTTTTTCAAAAAGACGCATATATATCAGTGGACTTTTTAGAAAAGAAATGTGAAGTAGTCAAGATGAAAGATGCACCGGAAATCCCTGGAGATTTTGATATGATCCTTCAAAATGCTGAAGGCGTAAAAAAACAAATCTACTTTGACAATCCTGATGTTCCGACTAACAACGCCATTTTGGAGGAGCTGGAATCTTTTGCTGACGCTATCAATAACAATACAAAACCTGTTGTTACCTTACATGACGGCACAGAAGCCTTGCGAATAGCGACGATGATTATTGATCAGTTTTAATTAGTTTTCAAGAATAGTAAGCCATAGAAAACACATAAGAGCTACTAATGAATTGAAATATATTCGTGTTCCGACGTTTCGGAAGTGGCAAAAAAAAACCCTATTAACTTAAAGAATGAGATTCCCTCCTTCGAGGGAATGAAAAATATTTTCAATGAAAAACATAGCTATAATTGGAGCAGGAACCATGGGAAATGGGATTGCACATACTTTTGCTCAAAGTGGTTTTAGAGTACAATTAATTGACATCAGTGAAGCTTCACTTAAAAAAGGCATAGATACCATTACAAAAAATCTTGATCGGATGGTTTCCAAAGAACATATTACCGAAAACCAAAAACAGGAAACTTTAAAAAACATCACCACGTTTACTGATATGGCTGAAGGTGTAAAATCAGCAGAATTGGTAGTTGAAGCTGCTACAGAAAACAGCGACTTGAAACTCAAAATATTTAAACAATTGGACGAGATTTGTTCGGCAGATACCATTTTGGCCACCAACACTTCCTCTATTTCCATCACCCAAATCGCTGCGGCCACTTCGCGACCAAAACAAGTCATTGGAATGCACTTTATGAATCCAGTGCCTATCATGAAATTGGTAGAAATCATTCGCGGCTATAGCACCAGTGACGAAGTGACCAAAACCATTATGGAACTCTCTAAAATTTTAGGAAAAGATCCTGTTGAAGTGAATGATTACCCTGGTTTTGTTGCTAACCGGATTTTAATGCCAATGCTCAATGAATCTATTGAGACACTTTACAATGGCGTTGCTGGCGTTACTGAAATTGATACGGTCATGAAATTGGGAATGGCGCATCCAATGGGGCCTTTACAATTGGCCGATTTTATTGGACTGGACATTTGTCTATCCATATTAAATGTGATGTATGATGGCTTTAAAAATCCAAAGTACGCACCTTGTCCTTTATTGGTCAATATGGTAAGAGCTGGAAAACTTGGTGTAAAATCTGGCGAAGGATTTTATGATTATTCTGAAAATAGAAAAGCTGAAAAAGTGGCGAAACAATTTTCTTAGTGGGCAATCTGCAGTCCGCAGTAACCAATTAAATTGTGATTTAGGACGAAATACTGGAGACTGAAAACTGAAGACTGAAGACTGAAAACTGAATACTAAAACATATGGCGAATATCATCCCATTCAAAGCGGTACGCCCCACACGTGACAAAGTAAGTTTGGTTGCGGCGCGTTCGTATCAATCTTATACTTTAGAGCAACTCGAGTCGCGCTTGCGGGACAATCCGTTTTCGTTTCTCCAAATCGTTAATCCTGGTTATAAATATGATAAACAACTGTCTGGAGAAGCACGGTATAATCTGGTCCGAAATAGATATTTAGAGTTTAAGGAAGATGGTATATTTGTTCAAGATGATACGCCCTGTTATTACGTTTATCAAATTACCGATAGAGATCATCAAGTATTTAACGGCATTATTGCGGCGGCAAGCGCTACCGATTATGAAACTAACATCATCAAAAAGCACGAAGACACTATTGAATTTAAAGAAGTGATTTTTAAGGATTATTTAAAAACCGTCGGGTTCAACGCTGAGCCTGTTTTGTTAACGTATCCTGACAATGAGATGCTAGACCAAACTATCAAAGCGATTCAAAAAAATCGTGCAGAGTTTGAATTTACCACAACTTACAGAGACACCCATTTATTATGGAAAGTGGATGATGAAGAGCAACTGAAAAAAATTACGCACGAATTTCAGCAAATGAAAACTATCTATATTGCCGATGGTCATCACAGATCAGCATCTTCATACTTGCTATATAAAGAACTAAAAGACCATAATCCAGGGCATACTGGTAATGAGTATTATAACTTTTTTATGAGCTATCTCATTCCTGAATCTAATTTAAGAATTCATGAATTTAACCGTCTAATTAAAGATTTGAACGGCTTGACCAAAGAGGAGTTTTTAATTCAGTTAGATATGTTTTATCGCATCGAAAACAGAGGACAATTACCTTATCAACCGACTAAAAACCATCATTTTAGTATGTATTTGGACGGCGAATTCTATTCTCTTTATCTCCGTAAATCAGCCTATAAAATGAAAACTTCTCTAGACGCTTTGGACACCCAAATTTTGTATAAAACCATTTTAGAACCTATTTTAGGAATTAAGGATTTAAGAAATGATGAGCGGATTGGCTATATCAATGGAAAAAAAGATATAGTATCCCTCAAAACAGTTGTCGATAGTGGTTCCTACAGAGTCGGATTTAGAATGGTTCCTGTCCATATTGAAGAAATGAAAGCCATTGCTGACGACGGACTAAGAATGCCTCCAAAAAGCACTTTTATTGAACCAAAATTAAGAAGTGGCGTTACCATTTACGAGTTTTAAAGCAAATTAGTTTTTGTATCTTATTTTTTCAAAAAATAAACAACTCAACAACAAACAACAAATTACACAATGAGCATAAAACAGAATCTTCAGGATATTAAATCGACATTACCACAAAATGTGACCTTGGTCGCCGTTTCAAAAACAAAACCAGTCAGCGACCTGATGGAAGCTTACAACGCTGGACAACGCATTTTTGGAGAAAATAAAGTTCAAGAAATGATTGAAAAACAGCCTTTGATGCCGAAAGATATTGAATGGCATATGATCGGACATCTGCAGCGCAATAAGGTCAAATATATGGCCGAATTTGTAAGCCTGATTCATGGTGTGGATAATTTCAGACTTCTAAAAGAAATTGACAAGCAGGCGAAAATTCATAACAGAACCATCGACTGTTTACTTCAGATAAAAATTGCAGATGAAGATTCTAAATTTGGAATGACATCAAAAGAGGCTCAAGACATTTTGCAATCCACAGAGTTTACAGAACTTAAAAACATTAGGATTGTGGGCGTTATGGGGATGGCAACATTTACCGATGACCAACAACAAATCGAAAAAGAATTCAAAAAATTAAAATCTACTTTTGATGAACTCAAAGGACTTAAACTTGAGAATGACCAATTAAAAACCATCAGCATGGGCATGAGTGGCGATTATCAAATTGCAATTGCATGTGGTAGCACACTTATTCGCGTTGGAAGCAAAATTTTTGGCGAACGCAATTATTAATGAACAATAAATAAGGAGAATAATTTCTATTAAACTAAATTTGCTTTTAATAGTGATTTTCAACTTTTAATTCAAGGAGTATTTACGCAATATTAGACATAGAAACAACAGGTGGCAAATTCAATGAGGAAGGCATTACCGAAATAGCCATTTATAAATTTGATGGACATGAAGTTGTTGACCAATTTATTAGCCTCGTTAATCCAGAGCGAGAAATTCAACCTTTTGTGGTCAATTTAACTGGCATAAACAGTAATATGCTGCGTACGGCTCCAAAATTTTATGAGGTTGCCAAACGCATTGTTGAAATGACTGAAAATTGCATTATTGTGGCACATAACTCTGAATTTGATTACCGAATTTTGCGCACAGAGTTTAGCCGATTGGGTTTTGAGTTCAAGCGTAAAACACTTTGTACCGTGGAGTTGGCCAAAGAAATAATGCCTGAACAGGAATCTTATAGTTTAGGAAAACTTACGAGAGCTCTTGGTATTCCCGTAACGGACAGACACAGGGCTTCTGGAGATGCGATTGCCACAGTTAAGCTTTTCAAATTGTTATTAGCAAAAGACCTCAAAAAGCAAATCATTCAAGATGCGGTCAAAGCAGAGCCAAAATATCAAATGGCGACCAACCTCAAATCTATTATTGACGATTTACCTGCCATTACAGGCGTATATTATCTACATGACACCTATGGCAAAATAATTTATATAGGCAAAAGTAGGAATATCCGAAACCGAGTCAATCAGCATTTTACAAATCCGAAATCAAAAAAACTCCAGAATCAGGTGGCTGCCGTAACCTATGAAGCGACAGGTAATGAATTGGTTGCTTTGCTGAAGGAGAATGCTGAAATAAAACAAAATAAACCGGCTTTAAACAGAACTTCACGAAGAAACCTGTTTACTTACGCTCTTTATAGTTTTAAAGATGAAAATGGCTATATCAACTTAAAGCTTGATGCTGCCGACGGTCGGAAAAAAGCTATCACAACGTTTTCAAATAAGCAAAGTGGCAAACAGTTTCTGTACAAGGCTGTTGAAGATTTCAAGCTTTGTCCAAAATTAGTTGGTTTGGATACGGCAAAAACAAGTTGTTTTAAATATTCAATCAATGAATGTGAAGGCGCTTGTATACAAGAAGAAAGTCCTGAAAGTTACAATCTCAAAATTCAAGAGTTGATTGCTAATAGTAATTATGAAAATCAAAACTTGATTATTATCGATAAAGGAAGAGCACTTAATGAACACAGTGTGACCCTTATAGAAAACGGAGTTTTTAAAGGTTTTGGATACTATGATCTCAACTTTCAAATTACCAATAAAAAAATTCTGGAATCCATTATTACGCCTATGGATAACAATAGAGAATCACAGCATATCATTCATAGCTATCTCCGAAAAAACAAACAGGTTAAAATCGTTAAGCTTACTGAGTAATAGGCCTATTACTGCGAGCATTAATCTATACTGAAGTCTTTTAAAAAACTCTTCGCTCTATTCTTAATTCAATTATTAGGAGCGAAAGTTAAATTTTACCTGGAGTTATATGTTTTCTCTTGAGAATTCCAGAATAATAAAAACAAACATTGATAAGATGTGGGATGACACAAATTAAAGTCCTTAGGGATATTGGATTAAAAACAACCAATCTTTCACTATTTTTGAGGTTATGCTGAATAAAAAACCAAAGAAACCATACATAAATTGGAAAGCGCGACTTCATGAAATCATTTATGAAGCAGATACTCCGGCAGGCAAGTTATTTGATATAATCCTGCTCATTGCCATCGTTGCAAGTATTGTTTTTGTAATGTTAGAGAGCATCAGCGAATTTAATGCACGTTACCATAACTTTTTAAATATTGCCGAATGGGTCATTACCATTGTGTTTACATTGGAATACATTGCCAGAATAATTTCAGTTAAGAAACCTTTCAGATATATTTTCAGTTTTTATGGCGTTATCGACTTTTTATCGACTATTCCAAAGTACATCTCCTTGATTTTTTTCGGCACACAAGTGTTAATTGCGCTTCGCGCCTTGCGACTTTTAAGGGTTTTCAGGATATTAAAATTAGCACGATATTTGGGCGCTTCCAATATGTTGGCCTCTTCCTTAAAAGCGAGTAAAACCAAAATCTTAGTGTTTTTATTCGCAGTCCTAATCGTTAGCATCATTTTCGGAACATTAATGTATCTAGTTGAAGGTGAAGCCAGCGGCTTTACAAGCATCCCGGTTAGTGTGTATTGGTGTATTGTAACCTTAACGACTGTTGGTTTTGGAGACATTGCACCTGTAACGGCCTTAGGGCAATTTATCGCTTCAATCATCATGATTTTAGGATACGGCATCATTGCCGTTCCAACAGGAATTGTTTCCGCAGAATTTGTTTCTCAAAACCGAGGTAATCATGGTTCTCCGGCAAGAATTCCGGAAGTAGATTTAAACACCGAGGCCTGTCCGTATTGCTCGGCAGAAAAACAAAAAGATAATGCCAAATATTGTTACAACTGCGGCCATCCATTACATGAAAACACTTAATAATTTCCTTCGTTAAAAACGTTTGCTTTGAGTCAAAAATATCTTATCAGCATTGTGGGACCTACCGCCATCGGCAAAACTGCCTTGAGCATTGCCATGGCCAAACATTATCAAACTGAAATCATTTCGGCAGATTCTCGACAATTTTATAAAGAAATGAGCATTGGTACTGCCGCCCCAACTCCTGCAGAACTCAGCGCAGCACCACATCATTTTATCCATCACAAATCGGTTTTGGAGGACTATAATGTGGGTGATTTTGAAAAAAATGCCATCAGTATATTAGATAAACTTTTCATTAACCACGATGTGATTGTTATGGTTGGTGGTTCTGGATTATATGTGGATGCTGTCATTAAAGGATTAGACGAATTTCCTGAAATAGATCCATCTATCAGAGAAACACTCAACAATGAACTTGCTAATAAAGGTTTGGAGCATTTACAAAACCAACTCAAAATTCTTGATCCCATCGCCTTTGACACCATCGCCATCGATAATCCGCATCGGGTCACAAGAGCTTTAGAAATTTGTATTGGTAGTGGAAAACCCTATTCCACTTTCTTAAATAAAGAGAAACCCAAACGACCATTCAAGACCATTACCATAGGTTTGACTGCCGAAAGAGCCACTATTTATGAACGAATCAACAAAAGAGTTGACCATATGATGGCCGAAGGTTTATTGGATGAGGCCAAAAATCTTCAACACTTACAGCACTTAAATGCACTGAATACTGTTGGTTACAGTGAATTGTTCAAATTTTTAAATGGGGAATGGACTTTGGATTTTGCGGTCTCAGAAATCAAGAAAAACTCAAGACGATATGCTAAACGACAGTTAACTTGGTTCAGAAAAAAAGAAGGTATTCTTTGGTTTGATAATGAAACTTCTATCGCCGAAATAATTAACAGTATTAATCAGAAATTAGTTTAACCAACTCATAGTCAATTTTGAACATTTATCGAATTTTTAAAATAAAATAAAAAAAACCTTATTTCCAATTAAATAATTCTACCTTTGTCGCTTAATTAACAATATTTATTATGAATAAAGGTATCGTAAAATTCTTCAATGACGCAAAAGGTTTTGGTTTCATTACTGAAGAAGGAAACAACAAAGAACATTTTGTACACATCTCTGGATTAATCGACGAAGTTCGTGAAGGTGATGAAGTAGAATTTGAGCTTAAAGAAGGAAAAAAAGGTTTGAACGCTGTAAACGTTAAAGTTATATAATCGCTTCAATTTTTAAAAAAGAAAAAGCCTATCATTGCGATAGGCTTTTTTATTTGCTTGTATTTTAATTAATCTTTCTGATTGACAACCAATCTAAATCCTTCGCCGTGGATGTTCAAAATCTCAACTTCTGGATCTGGTTTTAAGTATTTTCTCAATTTGGCAATATACACGTCCATACTTCGGGATGTGAAATAATTATCATCTCTCCATATTTTTGTCAATGCCAACTCACGTGGCATCAAATCATTTTCGTGCAAGGCCAATAAACGCAACAGTTCATTCTCTTTAGGAGAAAGCTTAACCGTTTCTTCATCCTTAAACTTTAAGAATCGCAATTTAGAGTTCAAGTCAAAATTACCTATCTTAAATTCAAATTGTTTACTATCCGCAACGGTATCAGTAGCTTTACGCTGAATAATGGCCTTAATTTTCATTAAGAGCACTTCACTGTCAAACGGTTTATTCAAATAGTCATCTGCACCAACCTTATAGCCTTTAAGGACATCTTCCTTCATTGCTTTTGCCGTCAAGAAGATGATAGGCACATCACTATTTTTTTCTCTAATTTCTTTAGCTAAGGTAAAGCCATCTTTATAAGGCATCATGACATCCAGAATACAGAGGTCGTAATCATCCTTTTTAAATTTCTCAAAACCTTCCATTCCATTTTTAGCATGAACCACGTCATAATCGTTCATGCTCAGGTAATCCTTTAGGACGGTCCCGAAATTTGGATCATCTTCTACTAATAAAATCTTTTTGTTCTGTTCTTCCATAATCTATGATATTAATGGTAGTTTAATAATAAAAGTGCTACCTTTTCCTTTTTCACTTTCAACGGATACGTGGCCTTGGTGGTCTTCAACCATTTGTTTTACATAGGCTAAACCTAAGCCATGACCTTTCACGTTGTGTACATTCCCGGTATGCTCTCTATAAAACTTTTCAAAAACCTTCTTTTGAACCTGTTTTGTCATCCCGTTGCCATGATCGGCAATTTTTAAAATAATATTATTTCCTACATTTTCTGTAGTGACATCAATTCTTGGCGCATCATCTGAATACTTTATGGCATTGTCAAGAATGTTTACTAATACATTGGTAAAGTGAGTCTCATTTGCTAATACCGAAGATTTTTCAGCATTTAAATGACATTTGACGTAACCTTTTCGGTCTTCAACAATCAATTCAACATGCGATACGGCATCTTCAATTAAATCGTGCAATTTTAATCGATCCTTGCTAATATTAAGTTCATTTCTTTCTAGTTTAGATATTCGCAAGACATTTTCAACCTGGGCATGCATGCGCTTATTTTCATCTTTGATCATCTTCAAATAACGATCTATTTTTTCTTTGTCATTGATCATCTTTGGATTTTTCATCGCATCCAAAGCCAAACTGATGGTGGCAATTGGTGTTTTGAACTCATGCGTCATATTATTGATGAAATCCGTTTTGATCTGTGATATCTGTCGTTGTTTTATAATTTGATAAATAGCATTGGTATAAGCTAAAATGATAACTAAGGTAAAAACAATAGACAAAACGGTCATCGTTAAAATGGACGACCATAAAAACTTCTTACGTTCCGGAAAATCAACATACAATATAAAATTACTTTCATTCTTATTATCCAAAAACATAGGGACGCCCATAGTCGTTACCGGATCTAATTCGAAATTATTAGACTGTACCTTCGTAGCCAGATCCTTATCATAAATAGCAAACTCAAAGTCAATATCAATCCCATTTTCATTAAACTGTTTGGACAAATACGATGAAATCTCACCAGCTGACACTCTCTTATAAATAGGATAGTTCCTAAACAAATCACGATAGGTACTTTCGAAAAGTCTTTTCCCGAATTCATCCATCGTATTATATTGCATGACCGTTTTTTCAGGTGTGATATGCACTTCATTATCAAAAGTGCTTTTCTTAAAAACCCGAATTTCCTTCTGATTGCTAATACGGCTGATATTCAGACTATCTAAACCTCCAATGTCAAAGAACAACGATGGCACTTTAAAGCTCTCTTCAAGAATACCGTTTTGATAGACTGTGGTTTCATTGGAAATATCATCATAACTATACAACAAAATCCCTCTGATATTGGTCGTATCCGGATTTTTTCCGCTACTGAGTAATTCTTGATATTTATTGGTATACAACTTAAACTCCTTGTCCTCAACAAGACTGGAAACTTTACTTAAAGATCGTCTGACGTTTAAAGTAAACTGCTTTTCCTCATTACTTAAGCTGTTATCAATAAAATATATTTGAACGAAAATTATTCCAATAAGCGACAAACTCATCAGAATAACCAATAAAATGAATAGCTTTCTGCCCATTATTCAAATTTAACATTTTAACATTTAGCAAGAACTTGCTTTAACCTTACATTAACACATTTTAAAGGTTTAATTTATGGCAACTAATTTTGAAAGTTCTTGATGAATTTTCAGTACTTGAGCTTTTGTTTCGTCCAAATCATGATTAGTAATCACAAAATCTGATTGTTCTGCTTTTTCCTTGTCTGTCAGTTGATTACTGACAATAGCCAAAACCTTATCTTTAGTAGTAGCGTCTCTATTTACAACACGTGCAATCCGCTGCTCTAAATCGGCCACCACAGTAATGATAAAATCATATTGGGAAGCCATATCGTTTTCAAAAATGATGGCCGCTTCCTTTAAGACATAAGGTGCAGTTTGCTTTTTTTTCCAGCGTAAAAAATCAGCACCAACTTTAGGATGCACAATTGCATTCATTTGTTTCAAAAGCGCAGCATTCTCGAAGATTTTGGAGGCTAAAAAAGCTCGGTTAAGTTGACCATCGCGGTAGGCTTCATCGCCAAACAGTGCAGTGAGCTTTTTTTGGATGACCTTAGAAGTGTTCATCAAGTGTTTAGCCCTGTCATCAGCAATATATAAAGGCACGCCCAACTTCTGAAACATTTTGGCGACGGTCGTTTTACCGCTACCTATCCCACCTGTTAAACCTACTATTTTCATACACTATTTCATCAAAATAAATTCGACCTTCTTTTGTTTTAATCGCGCACTTTTAACAATTTCGGGCACTTTCGTCAATTGAGGAATCAAAAATGTTTTTCCGGTCTTATCAATATTCCTATAATCACATTCAATTCTGAAATCTGAAGTTCTGACTGATTTATAATTATTAAGACTAACATTATACGCTACGGGAATCGTTTTCGGGAAAAAATTAATGTTTACACCTGATGGAAGATTGATGATCGTTACTGGGACATTAAACGTTCCTTCAGTAAATTTTTCAACTTGTCCTTCTATTTTCACGCTTTTTGTAGTCAGTTTTAAACTTTTGAAACTCTCATTCATTTCAATTCCCAAGGATTTGTCAATATTTGAATTGACATGTTTCAAGTCTAGTTTTTCGGTTGTGACATACTCTATTTCCGAAAGTAATTTTTCTGAACCAATAACTTTAACGGAATCAGGAATGACCTTGATTTTGTTTAGCATATCATAACCTGGTGCAAACTCAATAATCACATCGGTGTTAACGGGCACCTTTTTTACTGCCAAGGATTGATAAGGAAAACGTAAAGTATCGGGTTGGATAGAAATAACATCTACTGAATTCCTGAACTTAGCTCTTATTTTAGGTGCATTTTGTTGGGAATTCCACACATAGGTTTTGTTTTTAAGCACCACATCTGTGTTAAAATCAATTTGCAATTTGGGTTTATAAAACGAATACCGCAACAAATTAAAGCCATAAGCATTAACGGTAACATTGACTTTTTTTGTACTATCAAGATTGACATGATGTTCTTCTGGAACGTTTTTAAAAACAAGTTCAAAAGAAATAGTCTCCGTATAATTCTTTGAGAGTTTAGTCAAAGCCAAAAAACAGAAGGACAGCAAAAAAAAGAGTCCGAAAACATTCAGTTTTCTGCTTTTTATGGATTTAGAAAGTTTCGTCTTTAATTTATTGTACATGTTTAAAAAACAATTTTGGGAATCTCTTCTCAGGGTTTTCTTTTAATAGTTTTATGGAAAGTGTGGATTTCAAAAAGCCATAACCATACCCAAAAAACTGAACAAATATCGCTATGACCGCCAAAACAGCAATGATCAAGTTTTTTGAATTTATAAATGCCAGTAAAAAAGCAACCGCCATATAAATGATATAAATGTACAACAACCATTTTATTTGAAAGAGAAACAGGACTAAACTAATAACCAATCCCAATGAAAAAAATGTAGGCAACCAAAAAATAAATCGCTCTGATTCTGGATGCCATGCATTTAAAATAGGACGAACCATACCAAACTTATGGACTTGCTGATAAAACTTTGACCAAGAAATCCGTCGTTTATGATAGACATAAGCGTCCTTTATGAGTTTACTCTTATAGCCCAATTTGAGAAGACGCAATGAAAGATCAGGATCTTCCCCTGGATGAATGGTTCCAAAACCACCCGAAGCTTCAAATGCTTTTTTTGAAATCCCCATATTAAAACTCCGCGGTTGGAAATTATCAGAGTCCTTCCCTCCTCTTATCCCTCCTGTGGTAATGAAGGACGTCATGGCAAAATTGATGGCCTTTTGAAGTTTTGAGAATGATGGGTGCGCTGCATCAGGGCCACCATAACAATCGGTGTAAGTATCCGTCAAACTTTTACTGACCACTTGCAGATAATTTTCAGGCAGTAGCACATCTGAATCTAAAATAATAAAGTAATTTCCTTCCGCCCTTTTCATTCCATAATTTCTAGAATCACCAGGACCAGAATTTTCCTTAAAATAATAGGAGATTTCCAATTGATCAGCAAAGCATTCAATAACTTTATCGGACGGAATTGACGAACCGTCTTCAACAATGCAGATGTTGAAGTCAAAATCACCTTCGAGTTTCGTGAAACTTTCCAAAAGCTCATGAATCTCATCAGGCCGATTATAAACAGGGATTATAAATGAAAAATACAGTGTATTCATAAAAATCAAAGGTAAGGAATCAAAACACAAAAGCCACCAATTGGTAGCTTTTGAAAGTATAAATTAAGATTTTTTTGAACTCTTTATTTGCTCATAAAAGCATCCATGATTTCGTTACTGACACCCATATTACTAAATCCACCATCATTATAAAGATTTTGAAGCGTAACACGTTTCGTCAAGTCACTAAATAAAGTCACGGTATAGTTGGCGCAATCCAAAGCAGTAGCATTTCCTAAAGGCGACATTTTATCAGCATAAGCAATAAAACCGTCAAATCCTTTAACGCCTTGACCAGCGGTCGTAGGTGTTGGAGATTGTGAAATAGTATTCACTCTTACTTTCTTTTCTCTTCCGAAGAAATAACCGAAACTACGCGCAATACTTTCTAAATAGGCTTTATTATCTGCCATGTCATTATAATCAGGAAATACACGTTGCGCTGCCATATAGGTCAAAGCAACAATACTACCCCACTCATTCATCGCATCAGCTTTGTAAAGGGTTTGCATCACTTTATGGAAAGACATTGCAGAAACATCAGTTCCTTTTTGAGTCCACTCATAATTTTGATCGGTATAATGCCTTCCTTTTCTTACGTTGATAGACATTCCGATGGAATGAAGCACGAAATCAATTTTTCCTCCTAAGATTTCAACTGACTTAGCCACTAAGTTTTCTAAATCTTCAATAGAAGTTGCATCAGCAGGAATGATTTGAGAACCTGTCTTTTTGGCCAATTCATCAATTTGCCCCATACGCATTGCGATTGGTGCATTGGTCAAGACAAATGTACCGCCCTCTTCGTGAACGCGTTCTGCCGTTTTCCAAGCAATTGAATTTTCATCTAAAGCTCCAAAAATAATTCCTCGTTTTCCTTTTAATAAGTTGTATGCCATGTTTATAATTGTTTTTTATTTAATGCTAAGCAATTTAAAATTCAAAGTTAATAAAACTTTAAACTTATGCTTACTTTTAATTTCTAAATCTTCACTAATGTCGCTCCTTATGGGAAAGTAACCTCCGTTTTTGATGGAAGTATTTCATGTATGGATGGGCTCAATATAAATAGATCATTCAAACCCCATTAATTCAGCAACTGTTTCGCATGCTCAATGGCAGAACTGGACATGTTCACTCCGTCTAACATTTGCGCGATTTCGACAATGCGTTCCTCAGGATTTAAAAGTTTCAATTGCGTTCGGGTGACCTCGCCGACATCTTCTTTAAACACTTTAAAATGCGTATTGCCTTTTGCGGCAATTTGTGGCAAGTGAGTAATGGTAAATACCTGCATCGTTTTACTCATTTGTTGCATGATAGATGCCATTTTATTGGAAATCTCACCAGAAACCCCAGTATCAATTTCATCAAACATGATGGTCGGTAGTTGCGTGTAATTAGTCAGTATCGACTTTATGGCCAACATAATTCGTGATAACTCTCCTCCGGATGCTGCTTTTTTAAGTTCATTAAATTGACCGCCTTTATTGGCTGAGAATAAAAACTTTAAATCATCATTACCATTGTTCAAAAAGGTATCCGATTTGGTCAATTCCACATTAAACCGGGCGTTTGGCATTCCTAAAGTTTCCAAAAGTGCTTCCAATTGTTTGGTCAGTCCTGGAATTGCTTTTGTTCTGTTTTGATTGATCTTTAACGCAAAAGCATTAAGTTCTTTTTCAATAGTAGATAATTCAGATTCTTTTTGAGCGATCGCACTATCTAAATTTTCGGTAACCGATACCTTTTCACTTAGATCCTCTCTAATCCGAATCAGCTCGGTAATATCAGATGCGGTGTGCTTTTGTAATAAATTATTTAAGATCTGTAATTTCAGATTGACCGTATTTAATCGGTTAGGATCTGCTTCTAAAGATTCCTGCAGGTTTTCGATTTCAGAAAACACATCGTCCAATTCAATCAAACTACTGGTTACCCTTTCAAAAACCAATTTATAATTTGAAGAAAAATCTGCCAATTTAGAAAGTTGGTTTTTAATTTCCGTCAAACTTGGCATCACTCCTATTTCTTGATTGCTCAATAATTCGTGGGATGCTTTAAGGCGTTCGCTTATTTCTTCAATATTATTAAGCGTTTCATATTCTTCTTCTAGCGTCTCCAATTCTCCTTCAACTAATTTGGCATCCTCCAATTCCTTCAGTAGAAATAAATTGTAATCCAACTCTTTTATCGCCTCAACCTTTCGATTTTGAAGTTTTTTAAGTTCTGATTTAACAGATTTCAATTTGCCTAATTGAAGTGAATAATCTTGAAGCAAATGACCATTCTGAGCTAACGCATCTATTACTTGAAACTGAAAATCATCATCGGTTAACTGTAAAGTTTGATGTTGCGAATGGATATCCAAAAGTCGCTCGCCCAGTATCTGAAGACTATTTAAAGTAACTGGTGTGTCATTTACAAAGGCTCTCGATTTTCCGGAAGGAAGGATTTCCCTACGGATAATGGTTTGCGGTTCATAATCCAAGTCTTCTGCTACAAATAGTGATTTCAGATTATAATTGGCAATATCAAATGTGGCTTCAATAACACATTTTTCTGAAGCGTTTTTTACACTGCTTAAATCGGCTCTTTTTCCAAGAATAAGAGATAAACCTCCTAAAAGAATGGATTTACCAGCGCCAGTTTCTCCAGTAATTATGGTCAAACCATTATTAAAGTGAACCTGAAGGCTATCAATTAATGCGTAATTTTTTATAGAAAGTGTGGTGAGCATTTAAATAAGTTTCTGGTTTCGTGTTTCTAGTTTCTGGTTAAAAACAAGGTTATAGAGTTAAGGTTTTGAATGATGTTACCGGATACTATCAAAGCTTCAAACCGTTTTCCAACTTCAAGCTTCGTGCTTCAAGCTAAAAATTAATCTCGCGCCATTTGGAGGCATGTGTTGGTGCAATCCTATTGAGAATATCTTTAATCTCGGTAACGTTCATTTTTGGTCCACCGCTAAAAATATCGAGAATCTCATTGGATTTAGCATCAAAGAACACGCGCATTAAAAATGAATTAGGCCGTTGGTTATTCATGGTCCTCAAATCTTCAAAAACCTTAGCAATAACTTCCTTTCCTTTTTTATCGTTATCTGCCATGATATCCAAACCGTTGCGATGGTAATTGTACATCACCGTTCTGAATTCTTTGAAAGTTGGGGATAATATATTGTCTATGAGCACAAAACGCGATTGCTGTCCGTCTTCCAATTTCCAACCCTTATAATTTCCTTGTTGGGAAAAATTAGTAATGGTTTGTGCTTGTTTAAAAAAGGGATCGCCGCCATTCAACTCAAAGGTATCGGCGTCCAAACCTAAAATCATGAAAACATGATAGGCTAAAACCGAAACCAAATTGGATTCAAATTGCGTCGGATTATAAACTAAATTTTGAAACTCAAGATATTTAAACGTAAAATTCCGGTCATTAAAGTTATATACTGGCGTGCTGTAGGTAGAGTTGAAAACCGGTCGCGAGGACTGCACTTGAATGGTGGCTTGAAACACATCACTATTATAATCATTAATATTGATGACCATACTACAATCAATGCGCTCCTGAGGTTTATAGGCTGTGTTGGTCCATTGGGTGTTATTGATAAACTCAGTCAACTGCCGTTCTAGCGTTTTAAAAACCTGTACGTTTTCATTCCCTGTTTGTTGCGCATTAACCACCAAGTTACAATTCAATTCTTGAGAAAACCCAGCAGTTGTGCAAGCTATAAAAAATATAAAAATAAGTTTACGCATGAATTTGTTTTATAATTTGATTCATTAAATCGACCGCGACTTCGTGTTTTGATTTTAATTCGTTCTCAATAACGTCTTGTTGATCCGTTATAAAAGTAACTTTATTAGTTGCCCCTCCAAAACCAGCACCTTTGTCATTTAACGAATTTAACACAATTAAATTTAAATTCTTAGCTTTTAATTTCCCTTTGGCATTTTCCAATTCATCATTGGTTTCTAATGCAAAACCAACCAGGAATTGATTTTTCTTAATGACTCCAAGAGAAGCCAAAATATCCTTTGTTTTCTCCAATTCAATAGAAAACGAAGTCTCCTTCTTCTTTATTTTGGTGGCTGAAATATTTTTAGGTCTGTAATCAGCCACTGCTGCCGAAAGAATGGCAATGTCAACCGAATCAAAATGATCATGAACGGCATCATACATTTGTGATGCACTTACTACTTTAAGGAGCTTGATAAGGCTGTGCGCAATGGTTTC
This sequence comes from Gelidibacter sp., assembly GCF_053579655.1. Lineage (NCBI taxonomy): Bacteria > Pseudomonadati > Bacteroidota > Flavobacteriia > Flavobacteriales > Flavobacteriaceae > Gelidibacter > Gelidibacter sp. The sequence continues at coordinate 65,392 of NZ_JBMDWE010000020.1, forward strand.
ATGTGATGGTCCAGATATTAAAATGACGTCAGCACCAAGATTGGCCGCAACTTTAGCGATCTCAAATCCCATTTTTCCACTGGAATGGTTTCCAATAAAACGGACGGGATCAATAGCTTCATAGGTTGGCCCTGCAGTAATCAAGACTTTCTTTCCTCTTAATGGCAGTTGATCTAAAATATTTTTTTCGATATAAGCCACAATATCTTCCGGTTCCGCCATCCGACCTTCTCCAACCAAGCCACTTGCCAATTCGCCACTGGTTGCAGGAATCATAATATTTCCGAAGCTATTTAGAATTTTAAAGGATTGAAGCGTGCTTTCATGCTTGTACATATCCAAATCCATTGCAGGCGCAAAATAGACAGGACATTTGGCCGACAAATAAGTGGCCATCAATAAATTATCACAAATACCGTGGGCCATTTTTGCCATCGTATTGGCTGTTGCAGGAGCGATTACAAATAAATCGGCCCATAGCCCAAGTTCGACGTGGTTGTTCCAAACGGCGTCTTCTTCATCGTCATTAACAAACGAAGAGTACACTGGGTTTTTAGATAAAGTGGAAAGCGTTAAAGGGGTAATGAAGTCTTTAGAAGCGGGCGTCATCACGACCTTTACGTGAGCACCCGCTTTTATGAATAACCTAACAAGGTTTGCTGTTTTATAAGCAGCAATACCGGCAGTAACGCCTACAAGTATGTTTTTGCCGCTTAAAATTGACATCTTAATTATGCTTCTTGGATATCGTCCTCAGTATTTCTGAAATAAATTTTATCATCTAACCATTCCTGAACAGCAAGTGCGTGCGGTTTTGGTAATCTTTCGTAAAATTTAGAGACTTCAATTTGCTCTTTATTTTCGAAAATCTCTTCAAGACTGTCATTAAAAGTTGCAAATTCTTCAAGTTTATCAACAAGTTCTCTACGGATATCTGTGTTGATCTGTTCAGCTCTTCTTGCTATGACAGAGATAGCCTCATAGATGTTTCCTGTTGACGCATCAATTTCATTACGGTTGTAAGTTATAGAACTCACTGGAGCATTGCTCTTTTTTAAATCTATCATCTATATAAAATTAACTTTTTATGGTATAGTTTTGAACTGCTGTTTGCAATTCGGCATTCATTTGTGCAGCTTCAGCACTGTGCTTCGATTCTGGATATGCTTTGACAAAAGTCTTGTAATATTTGAGTGCTATATTCAAACGCTCTTGACGTTTACGCTCAATACTGTTGATTCCCAATCGGTACGCCGAGTCAAATCTATAAAACATCGCTTCTTCTCTAAAAGTGGTTCCTGGATAATCCAATAGGAAATTATCAAAGGCTTTTATGGAAGCTTCGTAATCCTCAGACTCAAAATTGGCGATTTTATTATATAGTTTAGCAATCTCAAAAGCTTTCTTTTCCAATTTATAATCCAACTCATGAATTAAAGCATTGGCTTCCGGCAAATACTCTGAATCTGGATATTTATTGATGAATATCTGAAGCTTTTCAATAGCGGTTATCGTTTCCTTCTGCTCTTTACTGTAAACAGGCGATAGCATGTAGAAGCTTTTAGCAGCTAAAAACAAGCCTTCTTCAGCCTTTTCACTTTTTGGATATTGGCTTTCAAAACGCTCAAATTGATACCCCGCCAAATAGTAATCTTTCATTTGATAAAAAGAATTAGCGTACATGTACATCAATTTCTCAGCTTGCGGCTTCCCTCTATATTGTGGTGCAATTTGTGCGAATAGCTTATTTGCTTTGCCAAATTTACCAGCATCATAGAGCTCTGTACCCAATTTGAATTTTGTAGCAATATCTTCTGATTTTAATGCCTTTTGATATTCGCTACAAGAGGACAACACTAATGTGATCAGTAATGTGTAAACAATGTTTTTCATGCAAGAGCTAGTCTTCTTTGTATAATTAAATTGAAATGCCTGATTAAATTTGGTCATAGATTAAAGTTATGTTTAATGGCACTTCGGCATTTTAAACAGAATGCAAAAATACACATTTATAACGTATTATAAAACAAAAAATTTTAAGCTAAAATAACTGTTGAATTTAAGCTACTGAGAGGTTTAAGTAAAATTTAACGTTTTTACCTTTATTTAAGTAGCGCGACGCTTTTTTTTATTTTTTCTTTTAATGGATTTGACGCCACAACCAACGGCAACCTTACCGTGTCTTGCGCTAAATCAAGGGCTTCAAAAACAGCTTTAATTCCCGCTGGATTGTTTTCTTCAAAAATTTGAGCCGTAACATCCATTAATTTAAAATGAAGTTGGTAAGCTTCCTTGGCTTTTCCTTCCATTCCTAAACGGATCATATTTGAAAAATCTTTCGGAAATGCCTGTCCTAATACAGAAATCACTCCTGCACCACCAGCTAAAACAACAGCTAAAGCCAAATCATCATCGCCTGAAATTATTAAAAAATCGTCAGGCTTGTTCTTTAGTAATTGTAAATATTGGCTTACATTATTTCCTGCTTCTTTAACCGCTATAATATTCTCAAAATCATTGGCAAGACGCAAGATGGTTGCTGGAAGCATGTTTGACGATGTTCTTCCTGGTACGTTATATAAGATGATAGGTTTTGGAGAAGCTTTTGCAATCGCTTTAAAATGTTGATAAATGCCCTCTTGCGTCGGTTTTGTATAATAAGGAGAAACAGACAAGATGGCGTCAATATCTGTCAAATCCGTAGCTTGGATTTCTTCGATAATTTCGGCTGTATTGTTACCGCCAATACCCAACACCAATGGCAATCGGCCAGCATTTGCCTTCTTTATTGTAGTAATGACATCCTTCTTTTCCTGTTTAGTAATGGTAGCACTTTCTGCAGTGGTTCCACAAATGACCAAATACTCTGTGCCATTATCAATATTGAACTTGACAATAGTGGCGAGAGCGTTATGATCAATACTCAAATCAGTTTTGAACGGCGTAATCAAAGCTACACCTGTTCCGAAAAATTTTGTCATTATATTTTTTTTAATATGGTTAAGTATTTTTTTAATTCGGTTTTGAATACCTCAAAATCTTTCGTGCTGATATCCAATATGAAATCGAATAAACGGTCGTCCACATCTGACAGACCTATTTTGAAATTGGCTTTTGAAGCTGCAGTAACTATTTTCAATTCTAAAGCATCGCCTTTGTAAAATCCCACCAGCGTATCAAATTCAGTATCTAAAAAGGTTTGGAGTTCAACGTGTTTGATGCTGCCATTCCATCCAAAATCATTTTTACTGAAATAGTTGCCCCACAATCTTTCGGTCTTTTTTTCATCGGCAACAAAAACAATAATCTGAATTTTAGGCAACTGGACACCCAGCTCATTAAAAAAGTCCTTAAATGCCTCTACGTCAGAAAACTCACTCGAATCAATGATAATACCAACAGATTCTATTTTTTTATTACTAATCGCAACATCTTTAGAGCTTAACAGTCTGTTAATGAATTTTTGATTCGATTTTCCCCTAAATGCCTTTAAAATCATTTACTTTTGTTTTGACAAAGGTAGTAAACACAATACATTTATCAATTAACATTTCACAAGTTATTCAATGAATTTTAAAAATCTTCTACTAGTTTTTGGACTGCTTTTCTCCCTTTCTTGTAAAGCTCCAATGGATGTTTTCAAAATTGAAGGCAAAAACGTAAACATCAATGATAGTTTGCAATCCAACGCAGGTATTGATAATTTCATTAAGCCTTATAGAGAAAATATCACTAAAGATTTAGATAGTGTTTTGGGCTATTCGGTGGATACCTATTCCAAAGCAGATGGCGATTTAAATACCGCCATTGGCAATTTTATGGCCGATGTTATTTATGAAGAAGCTGATCCCGTGTTTTTTAAAAGAACAGGAGAGCATATCGACTTTGTTCTCATGAACCACGGTGGCATCAGATCCATTATATCTAAAGGACCAATTAGCAAAAGAACCGCCTTTGAACTCATGCCTTTTGAAAATTCGATTGTCGTTGCAAAATTACCGGGAGCCAACGTCAAAGAGATGCTCGACTATTTAGCAAAGGCCAAGCGTGCACATCCCATTTCTAAATTAAAAATAGTTTTGGATAAGGATGGCAACGTGGTTGAAAGCACTGTAAACCAAGCACCCATAGATTTCAATAAAACCTATTATATTGCCACCAACGACTACCTTATTACTGGCGGTGATGGCATGGACTTTTTTAAGGGAAGTGAAGAGGTTATTGTATTGGACTATAAAATAAGAAATGCGCTCATTGATTATTTTATGAAAACAGACACCATCAATCCTGTAGCCGATGACCGCTTTATTCAATTAAAAGATTAAATACATTTTCTGAAAGATATTTTTTTGAAGTTATGAAACGAGCATGCTAAAATTTTTATTACCCATGGGAATTATTAATTGCGAACAGCATGTGACCATTGAAAAACAATAAGCATAAACACATGAAAAGAAGAGAATTCATTCAACAAACAACAGCTGCGACCGCATTGGTAGGTTTGGGAGGCTTTGGTCTGCAATCATTTTCGAAGAGTCCGAAAAAGATAACCATTTTACATACCAACGACGTCCACAGTCATATCGATCCTTTTGGTCCTGAAGATGGCAGAAACCCTAATCAAGGTGGTGTTGCAAGAAGAGCCACATTGATTGAAGGTATTCGAGCGGAGAATCCGAACACCTTATTGTTGGATGCTGGTGATATTTTTCAAGGTACTCCCTATTTTAATTATTACGGCGGCGAATTGGAATTTAAGCTCATGAGCATGCTTAAATATGATGTTGCAACCGTTGGTAACCATGATTTTGACAATGGTGTTGATGGTTTGTACGCGCAATTGCCACATGCAAAATTTGATTTTATAAGTGCCAACTATGATTTTTCAAATACTATCTTGGATACGCATGTGAAACCCTATAAAACCTTTATTAAAGACGGCATTAAAATTGGCGTTTTCGGTTTGGGTATTGAACTCTCTGGATTAGTGGACAAAAATATGTATAAAGAAACCGTCTATTTAAATCCGTTGGAAATAGCTCAGGACATGTCGCGCATCTTAAAAGAGGATGAAAAATGTGATTTGATTATTTGCTTATCACATTTAGGCTATAATTACCGAAACAATTCTGAAAAACCAAGCGACCTTTCCTTAGCGAAAATGACCAAAGACATTGATTTGTTTGTTGGCGGCCATACCCATACCTTTTTACCCAAACCAACTATTGTAAAAAACAGTGTCGGCAAAAATGTATTGGTTAACCAAGTCGGTTGCTTTGGAATCAATCTGGGGAAAATAGATTTCTATTTTGACAGTGACAAAAACAAATCCGCGGACGGCGTTTCGATTTTGGTTTAAAACTGAACAGGAATTTGACTGGATTGAGAAATTGGTTCTGTTTTCATTTTTATAAAGCTATTTTCAACTTTCTGATGATTATAAACATAGATGCAAAACAAAAGAAGTCCTGCACCTTGTAGAATCTGTTGAATACCTTCAAACAACCAAAAACTCACATACATTGTAGTGAGAAAGCTTAAACCATCAGAAAAGACGAAGCAACATACAATAGTTAAGAATAGAATGGCTTGTGACGTCTCTTGGCTAAGATAAATAGCGATGGCTAAAAAGCTCATCAACAAAAAAGCAATTCCCTTACGTGCCATCAAGGTGAATATCACACTATCAGCAAAGTTATCCTGTACTTCGCTAAACATGATATACATAAAATAACTATTTACCAGAAGAATCAAAATCAGGTACATTGATACAAGGCCTTCAAATTTGACGTGTTTCACTTTTCCAATCATCACAAATGCCAATAACGCAAAAACTTCTAAAAAGCAGGATTCTGACAGCTTAGAAGATAAGGCAAGATGGTCAAGTGCAATAAAAAGCATTCCTAAGAAATACAAAATAAATATGGTGTAGAATATATTCGCCATGAAACGTTAACTGAAAAAGTAGTTTAAAAGCAGCACAGGAATGACAGCGAGCGCAGTTATCTTCGATAATAATGAAAATCCAAAATAGGAGGAAATAATATTGACTGTTATTATTACAGCCAACATTGCGATAATTGCCCAATTCGGTAATAAGTCATGCCATTTTTGAATGATAGATTCAAAATAAGTAGGTTCGGCAAATATAATAAAAAACACAACTTTAATCGCTGATTTACTGCGCTTCATCGACTATCCTATTATAGTCGCAATAAAATAGCGAGTTATAAAGCATTTTTTCGATCGCAAGAATCAATCCAATATAAATTTGCTATACATCATAATTTACGTGGGATAATTTTTATGTCCTTTTATCCTGAAAACGACTTTAACTTTCACATCAGATTATGGAGCAGATTTGTACGCTGAATAAGGTAATGATGGCCGCAGGATTACTAAGGAAAAAAAAACGAAATGTAAGCATGGAAATTTTTTAGAAAATGACCTTCTAAACCGAAGCTTCCTAATCGACAGATGCCACTTTCATGAAGTATGACCTCTGTACTTTAAGCGTTTTAATCAGAATAAAACACGCATTAAAAACGAAATTTAAACCACCAAGTCTTGATGCATTGAGTTTTCCTGGGGCTCATAGACGAGTTTTGACTGGAGATAGAAAAATAAAAAAGCAAGCACAAGAAACAAGGAACACATCACATTAAGCAAATTTATTGCTGAGATATAAAAATAGGCCAACTGTATCACTTCTGAAAAAAAGATAAAAATAGATCCAACCAACAAATTGATGGCTTTTTTATCCTCTTTATGAATGTAATTGATCAAAGACACCGTCAGTAAAATCATGATAATACTATTGTATACAAACTCCATATAATACTCATGATATGATAATTTATGCATGGCGGTATTGGTAACCACAACAACGCAAAACACGTCCATAATGATTAAAATAAGAAGGTGGAATGGATATTTTTTTACGATCTCCACCAAATTCATAGCGCTTAACATTTGCAGTATCAAAAAAGAATAAGCCATGATATACAAAGAATTAGCAATGTAATACACAGGATCCATCTGAGTGTTTGGCACAATCGGAATTTGCCATCTCATAAAGGCTAAAATATCGGCTATTGTAAATGCAATCAAAAACGATAAGAAAAATAAACGCTTTTCTTTGACAGAATAACAATATAAAATTGTTAAGAAAACCAATAGCAAAGCTCTCACTCCTGTGGCTTCAACTTCTAACTCAAAAATTTGAAAGCCCAGAAATAACACGGCTAGGGCGATCAAAACACCAATTAAGATTCTTCGGATAATCATATTACATGTCTCTTGTTCAAGCAAATATAAATAAATATTACAATTAAGCGGATAAATATGCATTTAATCGGTGAAACAAATAAAATTGTAGGTTTTCTACTTCAAAAGTGACATGAAATCATATTCCGAAATTATAGGGATCTGCAATTGCTCAGCCTTAGTTCGCTTGCTTGGCCCCATATTATCTCCTGCAATAACGTAATTTGTCTTTGACGATATCGAACTGGCTACCCTTCCACCGTTATCCTCTATCAGTTTTTTCAATTCGTCTCTTGAAACCGATTCAAAAACACCAGATACCACGAACGCCTGCCCTTCTAATTTATTAGTTTGATTCGCTAATTTTTCAGCGCAAATCTCTAATTGCACATCAAAGCTTCTTAAGCGATTTATAATGGTTTGATTTTGTTCTGAATTGAAAAAATCGACGACACTTTCAGCGATTCGCATGCCAATTTCATCAACAGTAACCAAATCAATTAAGGTCGCCTGCTGCAAATTATCAATACTTTTATAATGATTGGCCAACTTTTTTGCAACGGTTTCGCCTACGTACCTAATGCCGATAGCATATAAAACGCGCTCAAAAGGGATTTGTTTGGAAGCTTCAATCCCATTTATCAAATTATCTGAACTTTTTTCAGCCATGCGCTCCAAACCAATTACTTGATCTTTAGTAAGCATGTATAAATCAGAATAATCATGAATAAGACCTTCTTTTACCAATAAAGCTACAGTTTCACCACCTAAACCTTCAATATCCATTGCCTTTCTTGAAATAAAATGTTGGATACGACCAATGATTTGAGGTTGACAGCCATTATAATTTGGACAATAATGTAGCACTTCACCTTCATTTCGCACCAATGCCGTTCCACATTCGGGACAGTTTTTAATATATTCGGTTGGCTGTGAATCGGCTGGTCGTTTGCTGAAATCCACTGCAATAATTTTAGGAATGATTTCCCCACCTTTTTCAACAAATACCTCATCACCTTCCCGAATATCCAATCTTGCAATTTGATCCGCATTATGCAAGGAAGCGCGCTTAACGGTCGTTCCTGCCAATTCCACTGGTTCCAAATTCGCCACAGGCGTAATAGCCCCCGTTCGTCCGACCTGATAGGTTATTTCATTTAATCTGGTGGAAACCTGCTCGGCCTTAAACTTATAGGCAACCGCCCAGCGCGGCGATTTGGCAGTGTATCCCAATTCGTCCTGCTGATGCAAGTCATTTATTTTTACGACGACACCATCGGTTTCATAAGGCAAATTATGTCGGTGGATATTCCAATAATCAATAAATTCAAATACCTCATCGATGGAGTTGGCCACAATCGCCGCTTTAGGCACCTTGAATCCCCAAGCACGAGCCTTTTCTAAACTTTCAAACTGCGTATTGATATTCAAGTTATTCCCTACGATATTATATAGCAAACATTCCAAAGGCCGTTTGGCAACCTCAGCACTATCCTGAAGCTTTAAACTACCTGAAGCTGTATTTCGCGGATTGCGATAAGGCTCTTCGCCTATTTCAATGCGCTCTTCATTCATCTTATTAAAACCTTCAAAAGGCAATACGATTTCGCCTCTAATATCAAATTTTGACGGGTAATCGCCTTTTAAACGCAAAGGCACCGATCGGATCGTCCTAATATTGGCGGTGACATCATCACCTTGTACGCCGTCGCCACGAGTGACCGCCTTAAGTAAGGTTCCATTTTCATAAGTCAAACTAATGGAAGCGCCATCATACTTTAATTCGCACACAAATTGTACGTCACCATCAATCGCCTTTCTGACGCGGGCTTCCCAATCCAACACATCTTCCTTAGAATAGGAATTATCCAATGAATACATGCGATGTTCATGCGCTACCGTTTCAAAGTTTTTGGTAATTGTGCCACCAACACGTTTGGTCGGCGAATGTTCATCTGCAAACTCTGGATGCTGATCTTCCAAAACTTGTAATTCCTTTAATTTAATATCAAAATCATAATCACTAATTGTGGGTTGATCAAGAACGTAATAATTATAATTATGCTGATTGAGTTCGTCGCGAAGTTTTAAAATATGTTGTTGAATATCCATTAATTGAGGTAAACAAATAACTTGTCTTTTTAGGTTATCTTTGAAGGCTCTAATATACTAAAATGCCGTACAAGAAAATTGTTTCGTTTATACTTTTTATCATTTTGTTATACAATTGTGATTCCCGAAATACCGAAAAACAAGCGCTTCAAATCCTTCCAATGCCTTCACAAATGGAAAGCCAAAAAGGAGAATTTATCCTGGACAATTCTGTTGGAATCACCTTTGATGAAAGTTTTAAAGTATCTGCCAATTTCTTAAAGGAATTTATTGAAAAAGGCAGTGCGCTTCAATTAAAACAGAACAACACCATTATATTCATCAAAGACGATAGTATCGCCGATGAGGAAGGCTACCAATTATCCATTTCGCCAAAACAGATTGAAATCAGGGCTAAAACAGATCATGGTGCTTTTTACGCAGTTCAAACCTTACGACAATTATTACCTGTAAGCTTTGAGAACCAAACTTTTTCAGAAAAAAGTGTTTCCATTCCATGTGTAACAATCAAGGATTCACCTCAATTTAAATATAGAGGTATGCATTTGGATGTTGGCCGTCATTTTTATCCTGTGGAATTTATCAAGAAGTATATTGATGCTTTGGCAATGCTCAAAATGAACACCTTTCATTGGCATTTAACCGAAGACCAAGGCTGGCGTATTGAAATCAAAAAGTATCCAAAACTACAAGAAATTGCAGCTTTTAGGGATCAAACTTTAGTGGGCAGTTATAATAAGGATCCACAACAATTTGACGGCAAACGTTACGGTGGATTCTATACGCAAGAAGAAATCAAGGATGTGGTAGCTTACGCCCAAACGCGCCATGTGACCATAATCCCAGAAATTGAAATGCCCGGACATGCACAAGCTGCGATTTCAGCGTATCCCGAATTAGGCTGCACTGGCGAACAAATTAAGGTTGCCGAAACCTGGGGTGTTTTTAATGATATCTACTGTTCAAAAGATGAAACCTTCACATTTTTAGAAAATGTGTTGGACGAGGTTCTAGAACTTTTCCCAAGTGAATACATCCATATTGGTGGCGACGAAGCTCCTAAATCTCATTGGAAAAAATGTGCCAAATGTCAACAACGCATTAAAGACGAAGATTTAAAAGATGAACATGAACTTCAGAATTATTTTATCACAAGAATTGAAAAATATCTAAATAGCAAAGGCCGACAGATTATAGGTTGGGATGAAATATTGGAAGGCGGATTGGCCCCAAACGCCACAGTCATGTCGTGGCGAGGTATTGATGGCGCTGTGGAAGCCGCAAAACAACATCACAATGTGATCATGACGCCAACATCTCACTGTTATTTTGATTATTACCAATCCGATAACACCGACGAACCTTTAGCAATTGGCGGATTTTTATCTTTAGAAAAAGTATATAGTTTTAATCCGATTCCTGAAGAACTTTCTGAAGAAGAAGCCAAATACGTTTTGGGCGCACAAGGAAATTTATGGACAGAATATATTCCCAACGAAAAACAAGTGGAATATATGGTATTTCCTAGAATGATTGCGATGAGCGAAGTGGTATGGTCGCCAACCGAAAGTAAAAACTATGCTGATTTTGTCGCCCGATTGGAACATTTTCATAAACGCCTGGATGCTTTGGATATTAATTATGCCAATCATTTGAATGAAGTAGAAGGCGAATCAACCCGAAAGGGCTATGAGCTAAAAACCTTCATCCAAAACAAAACGATTCGCTACACGACCGATGGATCAGAACCGAAAATAACTTCAGCAATTTATTCCGAAGCCATTCCAATCAACAAAAACCTCATCATAAAAGCTGCTGTTTTCAACGCTGAAAAACAAATGGGTTCGACATTTACACAACCTATTATTTACCATAAAGCACTTGGAAAAAAAATCAGCGTTAATGTGCAACCAAGTAAAACCTATGCAGGGAGTGGTATTCAAGGATTTATCAACGGCATTTCAGGAAGCGACACTCGCATCAATGATAAGGAATGGTTAGGGTTTGATGGGGTTGATTTAGAAATCACCATTGATTTAGGTGAAGAAATGGACGTGAATTCTATTGAAACCCGATTTTATCAGGCACCTTGGCAATGGATTTATGCGCCGAAAACCATGGAAGTTACATTTGATAAAAAAGATATAAACTCTAGAGCCGAAATTCCAGACGCCGTCGTCTTGCATGCCAATGTAAAAATAGTAATCAATCAAACCACGCGCTATATTTATTTAAAAATCCCAAATTCGGATCTAATTCCTAAAGGTAAACCAGGCGCTGGTCATAAACCTTGGACATTTATTGATGAAATAATAGTTAAATAAAGCCAGACCTGACAGGTTTTTGAAACCTGTCAGGTCTTTAAATTTAAAATGAAATAATTATTAATTAACACAAACCTTTCGATCCTGAAGCTTCAAAGTCAAAGAACAAAAGGTTTTAAAAAAGAGATTCCTGCAGGAGTTTATTGAGCGGAGTCCAAAAGAAAGGAAGTATTATGACACTAGAAATCTGCGCCTCCAATTACCAATCCGCAATCAACGCTCAAAATGCGGGAGCACATCGTATCGAATTGTGCTCCGAATTAGCGGTTGGTGGCATTACCCCTTCTTATGGTTTGATAAAACAGACCTTAAAAAACCTGACGATTCCTGTTTTCGTGCTCATCCGGCCAAGAAGTGGAAATTTCACTTATTCTGATGAGGATTTTGAAATCATGAAAGAGGATATTCAAATTTGTAAAGCATTGGGATGTAAAGGCATTGTTTCAGGTATTTTAAACTTAGATAATACGATTGACATCGAACGCACAAAAGAACTCATAGAACTTTCAAAACCGATGGCTTTTACGTTCCATCGCGGTTTTGACTGGACGCCAAATCCGTTTGAGGCCTTACATATATTGATGGAACTGAAAGTGGATCGCATTCTCACTTCAGGACAAGCGCCCTCCGCTGAAAAGGGAATTTTAATACTTCAACAACTCAAAGAACTAGCGGATGACAAACTCACGATTCTACCAGGATCTGGGATCAACCCAAAAAATATTTTAATTTTTAAAGGTGCAGGATTTAAGGAAGTGCATTGCTCTTCTGTCCTTATGCCACAAACTACAGCCGCCGCGGCTCTTCCAATGAATACGCCAAGTTTTTTAAATGATGGACAGGAAATGGCATCAAATATCGAGATCATAAAGTCAATGCTCCAACTTGTCAAGAATTAGTCGTTTAACTAATAATTAAAAAATCGATCATTAAGATCCTTTAGTTCCTGAAACCATTCGGTCATTTCCAAAGATGTCCTTTTTAAGCTGAACATTTGAAAAATCGGCCTCATCCAACAAATCAAGCATTTCAGCTCCTAAATACTGGTTGATTTCAAAAAACAAGTGCCCCTCATCCTTGAGATGTTCACCGGCAAAATCCGTTATCGATTTATAAAAAATGAGCGGCGCATCATCCTCAACGTATAGCGCTAATCCAGGTTCATGTTGTAAAACATTCGCACTCATTTGGGCTTTCTCCAGTTCTCTAACATATGGCGGATTGGAGACAATGATGTCAAATTTAAAATCTTCCAATGCTAAATCCGGATAATTATTTTTCCAGTTTAAAATATCCAATTCAAAAAACTGAACGTCAACCTTATTCAGCTTTGAATTCATTTTAGCAATGGTCAACGCTTTTTTACTGACATCCACGGCATAGACTTTTGCGCTTGGAATATTTCCCGCTAAGGAGATCGCAATGCACCCCGATCCAGTTCCAATGTCAAGAATCGATAACGAGTCTGTTGTTGTTTTTGCTGTGTCAATAATCCATTGCACTAAGTCTTCGGTTTCTGGTCTTGGTATAAGTGTACTTTCTGAAACCTTAAATGGCAATCCGTAAAATTCGGTGGCACCGATAATATATTGAATGGGCTCATGATTCTTAAGCCGTTTGGTCGCATTTTCAAATTTCTCCAATTTCTTCCCCGAAATTGGCGCAAAGAGATTTAAAGTAACGTCCAGACGTTTCATCTTCAAGAGATATTCTGCCAGCAAATTGAAAAATGATTGAATTTCAGTATCTGGATACTCTCCTTTTAAGGATGTGTAAAAATTTTCGCGTAGTGTCTTTAATAGCATTATAATGTTTTTATCATCCAAACATCGCAAGAATAATGTCCTGTATCTCCCAACGGACCGTCCAAATACTCAAATCCAGATTTGGCATAAAGCTTTGCAGCATCCGTCATATATGGTAAAGTTTCAAGATAGCATTTTTCAAAACCAAAAGATTTGGCTTTTTGTAAGCACACCTCCATCATTTGAGCGCCCAAACCTTTTCCTCTGGCTTTGGGTAGAAAATACATTTTCTGTAGTTCACAAACATGACCTTCAAAATTATCTAAGGGCGCAATTCCTGCTCCTCCAACAACTTCCCCTTGATCTTCATTGACGAAATAGGCAGCACGCTCCTTAGCATAAGTTTCTGTCATCATATCCAGAGATTGATCCGCATAAGCAGTGCCCACTTTAGGAACTCCCATTTCAATCAATACAGCACGAATGAGCTTCGCCACCTGTACATCATCTCCCTTTTCAATTTCTCTGATCAAGATATCTTTTTTGCTCACGATATTATGTTATTTTTGTCTCGATAATTATCGGGATGAATATACATGAAAAATATATTAAACGCTGCATTGAAATTGCCAAAAATGGATTGGGAACCACAGCTCCAAACCCGATGGTTGGATGTGTTATTGTTCATGATCAAATAATTATTGGCGAAGGCTTTACAAGTCCGTACGGAGGCGCTCATGCTGAAGTCAATGCCATCCATAGCGTAAAAGACCAATCCTTATTAAACGAGGCGACGCTTTATGTGACCTTGGAACCCTGCTCCCATTTCGGAAAAACCCCGCCTTGTGCTGACATTATCAAGAAATTTAAAATTCCGAAGGTGGTTATAGGAACGAGCGACACCCATAGTAAAGTTGCGGGTAAAGGTGTTCAAATATTAAAAGCTTCAGGATGCGAAGTGATTGTAGGCGTGTTGGAGAGTGAAGTGAAAGCACATCACAAACGCTTTTTTACCTTACACAACAAGAAACGTCCATACATCATTTTAAAATGGGCAGAATCTGCCGATGGTTTCCTTGCACCACAAACAAGAAATGAACAAAAACCCGTTTGGATTACCAATGAGCTTTCCAGACAAGTGGTGCATAAATGGCGAACAGAAGAGCAAGCTATCCTTGTGGGAACTCAAACGGTAATTGAAGACAACCCGAGCTTAACCGCAAGGGATTGGGCCGGAAAAAACCCCATACGCGTTGTTATGGATAAAAATTCGCGCTTACCTGACGAAGCTGAAATTTTTGACAATAAGGCATCTACTATTTTGATCAGTGGGAAAGTTGAGTCTCGAAGCACTAAGCACCATAAAACGGAGTTTCTAGATTGGAGCTTAAAGCAAAACATTGCTCAGCAAATTTGCACAATTCTTTATAACAACGATATCAACTCCATCATTATTGAAGGCGGACGTCAAACCCTTCATACTTTTATAGATGAAAATCTTTGGGATGAAGCCCGCATATTTACGGGAACCACAACTTTCAACGACGGAACGAAAGCCCCACGTATATCTGGGACTTTGATTTCAGATGAAAAAATTATTGATGACATTTTAAGAATATATACGAATGATTAAAAATTTAATATTTGATTTTGGAGATGTATTTATTAATCTCGATAAAAAGGGCGCGATGGACAATGCCCTTAAATTATTCGAAATTGATGCACTTTCTGATGAAATCCATGCGATTAATGCCCTTTATGAACAAGGACTTATTGATACCGAGGAATTTCTAGAGTTTTATCTGGACAACTTCCCACATCTTAATAAAGATTCGCTTTTAGAATCATGGAATAGTATTTTAAAAGACTTCCCAAATCACAGATTAGAGTATTTACAAAAATTGGCTGAAGAGCATAAGTATAAACTCATTTTATTGAGTAACACCAACGAGCTCCATATCAATTGGATCAAAGAAAACGTCGATTTCTATGACGAATTTAAAGCGAATTTTGATGCCTTCTATCTCTCTCATGAAATCCAATTAAGAAAACCGAACGCGAACATTTATGAATTCGTTTTAAATGAAAACAATATAAAAGCTGAGGAATCCTTATTCATTGATGATACTGAAGAAAACATTATTACGGCTTCAAGTTTAGGTATTCACACGTGGCATATCAACCCAGAAATTGATGATGTGACGTCTTTGTTCTCAACCAAAAGTGATTTGTTTTGACCTATCTCATTTCAGCTTCACTAATTCGTTATTCATACATTTTGTAACTTTTGCCTGATATGACAGAAAAAGACACTTACAAAACCATAACAAAACCGTCTGCTGAAGTTTTATTTAAAGACAAAAACAGCAAGTTTTTTGGTTATACATTCCCAGTCAAAACAGAAGATGAAGCCAAAATCCATATTGAAGCCTTAAGAAAACAACACCATTCTGCAAGGCATTGGTGTTACGCCTATCAATTAGGCATCCAGGAAAATCAATACCAATTTAGAGTCAACGACGATGGCGAGCCAAACAATAGTGCAGGAATGCCTATTTACGGACAAATTCAATCCTTTGAAGTAACCAACATATTAATTGTAATCGTCCGCTATTTTGGCGGTGTAAAATTAGGGGTTGGCGGACTTATTAACGCTTACAAAACTGCCGCGCAAATGGCATTAGAGGCGTCAAAAATTGTCGAAAAAACGATAAACCAAGAAATACAACTCAAGTTTGAGTACAAGGACATGAATAAAGTCATGCGTGTCATCAAAGAAAAAGATCTGAAAATCATCAATCAAACTTTAGAATTGAGTTGTCTTATCAACATTTCAGTCCGATTAAAAAATATAAAAAATGTTGTGGAGACTTTTAAGGGGATTTATGGTGTGGAATTAAAATTTTTGAACGAATAATCCTGCAGTTTGTCTAAAAGATATTTCGGGCACCTTGTAGGCCTATTCTTACTGACATCCATAAATACTAAAACAGTATTTCCTAAAGTTAAAATTTCCCCCGCTTCATTTGTAATTTCATAATCAAATTCGATGGTCGCAGAAGGCATTTTCACCAACTGGGTTTTCACCTTAACAACATCATCATAACGCGCTGATTTTTTGAACTTTACATTCAAACTAACCACCGGAAGCAA
>NZ_JBMDWE010000021.1:0-79434 GCF_053579655.1 Gelidibacter sp.
AGCGCTTTGCCCGTAATGGAGCTTTTCGCGGAATGGAGCGGCAATGGGCTGAGTGGTTGTAATTAAAATTTTCGATTACTTTTAACTAAAATCAAATAAGTTTTTTGTTTTTAGATTTAGATGCCATTTTTCTCACTGTTAATCCCGTCTAAGAAGCATAATATAATATATAATTTCCTAAAGTATATTTTCTTATTCCTTTGTTAATCTTTCCTAGTTCCCAAATTGTATTTATACATTATAAACTTGAATATGTAAGAAAAATTCCTATTTTCGGTCTCTAAAAATTGGGGCCTTTATATTTTATATCCCATCGTTTTATGAAAAACTTGATGATTAACGACCACCTATTATAAAAAAGAATTAGCTCAAACCCAAACCAACTCTATGAAAAAAATCTTGTTTTCCCTATTTATTTGCGCACTGACTTTAAATGCAATATCACAAAATGCCACTGTTGAAAAATCGACTTTTGGCATCCAAACTGGCTTTTTAGGAATTTGGGTGCATAACGAATCTAAATTGTCTAAACTAATCTCGTTAAGAAGCGAAATTGGGCTCGATACAGGAGTTACAATAAAGGATGGTAATAATATATCGGGATATTTGCTCACACCAGTCCTAACATTGGAACCTCGATGGTATTACAATTTAAACAAGAGAGTGAGCAAATCAAAAAGAATAGATGGTAACAGCGGAAATTTCATCTCCATAAAGACCACATATCATCCAGATTGGTTTGTCATTTCCAATGAAAGCGATCTTAATTTTATTACTGATATCTCCATTGTACCTACCTGGGGAATTAGAAGAAATATTGGTAATCATTTTGCGTATGAAACAGGTATCGGTGTTGGTTATGTACATTACTTTAAAAAAGACAACGTGGTTTTAATAAATGAACCTGATGTGGCAGTGAATTTACATTTGCGAGCTGGGTATCGGTTTTAAAATGTTAAGTAAATTTACATATAACACAATAACTGTCTTAGGCTAGCCACACTGCTGATTGGCTCTATTGGGGACTTATTAATTATATAAATTTAAAGTTACAACTCGTCATTGCGTTCAAGTTCAAAATGTTGTTATTTGGATAAAAAACATATATCAATACTGGTGCGGATACTGAACTAAGAAACTTATTTGAAGACTGAAAACAAAGAAAACGGTAACAAATCATTAAATGAAATTCCGGTCTGGCGGATGGTATTTCCAATTATAGTTCTGGAATGAATTGGTCCTTCCCAGCATAACGGGAAGACTTAACGGAATGGAAAGCTCAAATTGGGGATTGTGTCCAAGACTTTTTTATCAAAGCTCATTTCCCGGAATGGCGCTTTTCCTGCCCGCCCGTCAGGCGGGCGCGGAATGCAGGGGAATGTGCTTCCCGTGTTATGATAACGAATCATTATCGTTTAGCCGAGGCTAAGCGGACGCTACTTCAAAGTCGGAGAATGGAATGGAGTTTGACCGCTTCCCGACTTTTTTCGGGAATAAGCGGGCAAGTGGAATGGAAATCGTAGACTTTGGAGTTGGGTCCAAGACTTTTTTAATGAAGCGCTTTGCCCGAAATGGAGCTTTTCGCGGAATGGAGCAGCAATGGGCTGAGTGGTCCTCAAATAAAGAATGCTTTATCTCGGATAATTACTGTTTATATAATTAAATATCATATCTAAATTCTGTAACAATTACACTAGAGATAATTGATTATCATAGATTTAAATACAATAATGCCAAATCTTAAATATTGTACTAAAATGGAAGGAGATCATGATATCTTCGCGATTGGTTACACACCACAAAATTATATCAGTATATCTTAACACCTACTAATAAAACTTTCTGCTTTTATAAAATGAGCCGATTATTAAAATGTCAGATGAATGAATGGAATTCTGCAGCCTGAGATTTTTATGAAGTATTTTGGGGTTGTTTTTTAAAAGGTAATACCCTGTATCTACTAAATGCTCATCCTTTACACGGTTAAAGACGTCAACTAAATATATGGCTAATACCTTTTCATGACCTCGTACGTCTTAATTATCATGAACTTTTTTCCATACTCACCATTTATCCTACTATACTTTAAAATTAATCTCCAAAAAAGTCGCACTGAACTGGCTGCAAACAACGGTCATAGTATACTACTATGATCCGCTACAATAGTTCAATTTATACTTCCTATTCAAATAAAACCATAACGACGAAAATTTCAACACTTCATCTATCATTTTTGCACATCACCAGATAGCATAAAATTAAAAAGCTTAACGCTTTTCTCCTAATCGACGAGAAAACCTCCTAGCAACCACTTTATAACTAGACCAGTACAGTTTGTTTCTTTCTCCACCATACATTGCTTTTTAAAAGTATAAATTTCTGTTATAATCACCATGGTAATTACTAACTTAGCCTTACACATAAAATATCTTTATGTGTAATTTAAATAAGCACACTAAAAAGTATTTCTATCATAAATTTATTATTATTCCTTCTGATATCATGTCATATTTTTAGGAATGTAAAATTAAGATAAAAAAAACATGGTTAAAAGAGAATTCCAAAAAACTCATAATTCTAACATGCCTATATTTGACAATCCCCAAATTGATTTGTATATTCTAGTAAGGCCATTAAAAGACAATGATATCATAAAAACATATTTGAATCAGCGCTCAAGCTTTTCAATCCAGAGCCTAATATTGTACGCTACTTTACCTTTCGGCCATGAGTCCATATAGCATTCTTCTTAAACTTGATTAATTTATGAAATACCTATAGCTTGGCTTTTGTGTACTATCAATTACCTCTCCCATTTCGGAATAAGCACTAAAAAACCCTACAGATTGAAAGATAGATTTAAAATACTTTACCTTGAAGATATACCCACTGATATTGAGTTAGTAGAAAAAGTTATTAAAGAAGGAAAAATTCAACTTGAAAAATTGGTTGTTAATAATAAAGTTGCATTTGAAAAGGCGCTCGAAGACTTCACCCCCGATATCGTACTCTCCAGTAACAACCTTACATATTTTGGCCCAATGGAGGCTATGAAGATAGTTAAACAGAAGTCAATAAATACTCCTTTCATAATCCTTGCTTCAACTTTATCTGAAGAATATGAAATTGAAATTTTGAAGGCAGGCGTCGATGATTACTTTCTCAAAACACATTTACTCCGCTTGCCACAGGCCATTAAGAATGCCATTCATAAATCTCGTATGGAAGCAGAACTTGATAATTTGATTGGTGGCCCTTTAAATCTTAATGCAATGCCCAATGTTCCAAATGTGATTATTGACAAAACATTGGATGCAAAAATTAGGGATTGGAATATTGGAGCAAATAAGCTTTTTGGTTATCCAGAGGAAGGAACTCTCGATCAAGACAGCGCTAGTATTCCTCCTGCAAGTTCCCGATTACATATTGCTGTTGTCGATTCTTCAGGAAATATTATAGCGGCTAACAAAGGATGGGAAAAGTTTGCAAAGACTAATGGTAAAGATTCGCTGGGAGGAATTACTAAGGGAAGTAACTATTTTGAAGTTTGCCTGAAATTAATGGCTAAGGGAGATGTTTGGGCAGAGCCAATATTAAAAGGTATTCTATCAGTATTTAATAAGGAAGTTAAAACTTTTAAAATCGAATTTCCTTGCCACTTCCCAACCGAGCAACTATGGCTGAATCTCTCCGTTACCAAATTTGGTGACGATGATTCTAAAGTTTTGATTTCCCATCAAAACATTACCAAGAGAAAAATCGCTGAAAATAATTTTAGTGATACCTCCATTAAGCTCAAAAACACCCTTTTTCACTTTAATAGCATTCTCGATGCTTCACTTGATGTTATTTGTACAATTAACGCTGACTGGGAATTTGTAAATGTCAGTGCTGCCTCGCAAAGCGTTTGGGGTTATACTCCTGAAGAACTTATTGGCACCAATTTTATGAGGCTCGTTTATAAAGAAGATGTCAACATTACCTCCAGGCTAGCTGAAAACATTTTCAATGGCAATCAAATTCCATTATTTGAAAACAGATATGTGCACAAAAACGGAAAAACAATTTCCCTCCTATGGTCCGTTAATTGGGACGAAAACCTTCGTTTAGCATGTTGTATAGCCAAGGATGTAAGCGAGCAGAAATCTTTGGAAAAAGCTATCAAAAATGAAAGGGATCAATTCTATGATATGTTTTTAAAGGCACCAGCAGCAATTGGTATGTTAAAAGGAGCCAATCATGTTTTTGAAATGGCCAACCCGCTTTATTTGCAACTGATCGATAAAGAAAACATCATTGGAAAAACAGTCGCTGAAGTTCTTCCAGAAGTCATTGATCAGGGTTTTATTGAGTTATTAGATCAAGTATATCATACGGGCAAATCCTATAGTTGTACAGAAATGTTGGTTAAAGTCGACAAAGAAAAAAACGGCGAAATGACTGATTTTTATATCAACCTCATTTATCAAGCCTATAAAAATGGAAACGACGAGATAGAAGGCATTTTCATTTTTTTAAATGACATCACAGAACAAATACAATCTAGAAAAAAAATTGAAGAAAGCGAAAAACAATACCGCCAAATTGTTGAAACCGCACAAGAAGGTATTTGGATGATTGATGAAAACAGTAAGACTACTTTTATAAACAAGAAGATGTGCCAGATCCTTGGATATACTGAAGAAGAATTGTTAGGCAAACCACATTATGAATTCATGGATGGGGAAGGGAAGAAAAAAACTGTTACTGCATTGAAAAAAAGAAAAAATGGAGATGCAGAAACCTTAGATTATTCTTTTATTTCTAAACAAGGCAAAGCCATACACACTAAGGTATCAGCAAACCCTATTTTTGATGATCTCGGTAATTTCAAAGGATCCTTGGGAATGGTGTCGGATGTAACAGAGAAGAAACATCTAGAAACTCTTTTAGAGAAATCAAACAGGCTCGCTAGAATTGGTAGCTGGGAAATTGATGTCGTAAATGAAACTGTTTTCTGGTCTGACATAACAAAGGAGATACGTGAGGTTGAAAAAGACTATGTTCCTAAGCTAAATGTCGGAATAAGTTATTTTCAAGAAGGTAATGATAAAGACACAATAAGTATGAAGGTACAGGACTGTATTGAAAATGGCACACCCTGGGATGAAGAATTACAGATTACTACTTTTAAAGGTAATCTAAAATGGGTACGAACAATCGGTAAAGGAGAATTTTTGAATGGGAATTGTATAAAGATACATGGAAGTTTCCAAGACATAACGGACAGAAAAATTGCCGTAGAAAAAGTATTTAGAAGTGAAGCTAAACTAAAGGTAGCACAACAAATTGCTCAGGTTGGTAGTTGGGAAGTAGATCTAGTAACCAACCAACATAGTTGGTCTAATGAATTTTATAGGATTTTAGGAATAAACAAACACGTACGCCCCTCATATGATGCCTTTATTGGGTTTGTTCTCCCTGTTGATAGAGCTATGACCAAAAAGGCTATCGAAGATGCCGTTACTACGTATACTGATTCATCATTTCAATTTCGCTTTACAAGTAAAAACGGAGAAACGGGTTACGCTTCGTCAGAATGGAAGGTTGAGTTTGACACTAATTGTAAACCTATCTATATTTATGGTATATTAAGAGATTTAACTAAAGAAATTAAAGCAGAAGGCGAACGGGTAAAGATGATATCAGAAATTGTTCAGCGTAATAGCGATCTCGAGCAGTTTTCATATATCGTATCGCACAACCTCCGCGCACCCACAGCCAATATTATAGGTTTTGCAGAAATTTTACAGAACGAAACTTTGACCTCTAAGGAACAAAAAGAACTGCTGAATGGCCTGCTGTCTTCTACAATTAGACTCGACAACATTATCAGAGATATTAATACCATTTTGCAGAGTAAAAGCGAAGTCCACGAGAAAAAGGAAATCATTACCCTTTCTAAACTTATAGATGATATTATGTTTAGTATGAGCAATCTTGCTAAAAAACATCGCGTTCAAATTGTAACTGATTTTTCAGAGGTGGACGAATTTTATTCACTTAAAAATAATTTAAATAGTATCTTCCATAATCTCATAAGCAACAGTATTAAATACTGCAGGCCGGGTGAACCTCCTCGCATCGAAATAAAAAGTAGAAAAGAAAAAGGAAAAATAATTTTTAATTTTAAAGACAATGGTTTGGGAATGGATATTAAAATCAAAGGCGATAAAATTTTCAAGCTTTATAATCGGTTCCATTCACACGTTGAAGGAAAAGGTATGGGTCTTTTTATGGTAAAAACTCATGTAGAATCTCTCGGAGGAAAAATATCTGTTGCAAGTAAAGTTAATAAAGGAACTGAATTTACAATCATATTTAAAATTTAAATCTGAGATGACAGAAACTCCAAAACGATTCCTCATAATTGACGATGATCCTTTAAATAACTTCATCACCAAAACAGTACTGATTAAATTATTTGGTGAAATCCATATTAATAACTTTACTATACCCGAAGATGGATTGGATTATATAACATCTAAACCAGAATGGAACCCTTCTTACGGAAAAACAATAATTTTTCTTGACATCAATATGCCCACTCTATCGGGATGGGAGTTTCTAGAAATATTTGAACACTTTGAGGCGACAGTAAAAGAGCAATATATTATTTATGTTCTATCCTCTTCAGTAAATCACAGCGACATTCAATGCGCAAAAGCGCATCACCTGGTTATAGGTTATATAGAAAAACCACTTAACAGGATAAAACTTGATAAAATATTTGGCTAATAGGAAGGAAACTTCCAGTGCTTTTTCGCGATTCTGATTTTAAATCTCTATTGTCCTATAAAAGAAGCAAGATCACTGTGTTGTTACAACATAGAATACAGACTTGTTCCGTAAAGCAATAAAATCATTGGACTTAAATTTTATAACCAATTTAAATTCGCATTTTTTAAAAGCGTTTGTAATAAAAAATAAAAGAAGCGTAATATAGATCAAAACCTTTATACCTCTATTTAAACTAGGTTACGCGAATAACTACAAGTTTTAACCGGACAACAATAGCTTTGAATATAAGGACATTATAATCATTTGTTAGAAATAATGATATTGCAATATTTATGGTAATTCTTTTTTCAGAATCAATCTGCAAAACTAAATGTTTGTATGAGCTAATAAGTTTACAATACGTTGTTCTTGGATGGATTGAAACCCGCTTTTCCCCAGTTAAGTTATAATAGAATGAGATAGAATGTGTTTGATTTAATCAACGGCTTGTTCTCGTTATCAAAGGCTAAGCGAACGTGACATTAACAATGGAGTTTGCAATGCCTTTACTGAATTAAATCGAAGTATAGTTTAACCACTCCCCTACCTTTTCGGAATTAGAGGTCAATTGGAATGGAAATCGTAGACTATGGAGTTGGGTCAAAGACTTTTTTTAAATGAAGCGCTTTGCCCGAAATGGAGCTTTTCGCGGAATGGAGCGGCAATGGGCTGAGTGGGTTATGACGAGGGTGTGATCTATTATAGCTGGATGTGACTTAAACGCAGTAGACAAAAAGAAGTTTGTCGGCTTCCCAACTTTTATCGGGAATGAGCGGTCAAGTGGAGTGCAGATTGTAGACTTTGGAGTTGGGTTCAAAACTATTTAATGAAGCGCTTGGCCAATAATCCAACCTTTCACAGAATGGAGCGGCAATGGACTGAGTGATATCTCTGCTTACGATTGACTGAAATTAAGAGTTATTTTTACTAACTCTCTTTATATGCTAATGCCTCAATACATAATGGCATAAAAAAAAATCATCTCATTTTTAGTTAATGAGATGATTTCTTTGTTTATTTTTTAGATTCAGCAATCGAGACTTTACGGAATTCTTTTAAAGATTTTTCCAAGGCTAATGAAGCTTTTCTTGCTCTTGATCCTGCCGCTTTATTTCCACTTTCCAATTGCATTTTTGCATCACTTTCAA
Source organism: Gelidibacter sp. (assembly GCF_053579655.1). Taxonomy (NCBI): domain Bacteria; kingdom Pseudomonadati; phylum Bacteroidota; class Flavobacteriia; order Flavobacteriales; family Flavobacteriaceae; genus Gelidibacter; species Gelidibacter sp. The sequence continues at coordinate 7,968 of NZ_JBMDWE010000021.1, forward strand.
ATGATGCGAAATCGTTTTGCATGTTTTCAATAAGTTCTTTCATAATATTCAAATGTTATTTAAAAGACGAAAATATAATTATTCGTTGTAAACACACCAATCATTAACATAAAAATACGACTACAAGTTGCTGCTTTTAAGGTTTCCTTTATATTTCCCTAACTTTTTTCTAAAACTAATCTTAACTGATTGCGATAAATCCGCTTAGGCTTTACAATACCTAAACGATTCCTTTGCAGGATTAAATCGGAGGCATCTTGAAAGATGGAAATGAGAAAGGCGCTGGACTGCTTTAGGATCTTCCCTGGAATGAGCAAACAAGAGGAATGGCAATCGAAACCTTTGGAGTCGTGTTCAATATTTTTTGAAGTGAAGTTATTTTTCTGAAAATGCAGCTTTTCGCCAAATGTAAGGAAATGTTCTTCCCTAAGTATTTTGATCAATGTATCTCCTATTGATATGGCAATTCGAATGGAGGAATTGAGATTGATTGAATTCTAATAACAACCTCATTCAAAATATTATAGTTTTCCAACATAATTTGCGCAATTCTGCATGCAAAACTTATAACAAAGCAATGCCAAACACATTCCAATCACTATATATCCACTTCTGACTGAATCATTATTGTCCGTTTAAATATATTTTATATATGAACTTATTATAACCTTGACATTTTTGAAATATGTGCATTTCCTTCTTGCTAGTTGTTTTAAATTTTTTATAGGAGAGATAAAAATCCATAATGCGTTCTTCTAAAAACTCTGTATATTTACAATTAAACAACTGATAATCAGTACAAAAAAAAACTAAAACCAATTCCAAATGAGTAATTATTGGAATATACCAGGAGTACCGCATAAAGGATGGGTTTTAGACTACGTACATGACATCAGAGAAGATGGTCAATCTCAAGATGAAACTACATACGAAACTTGCATGATGTGTAACAATGAACGCATAAGGTATGTACACGTTTTGAACCATAAAGATTTTGGAGACGAATTTAGAGTTGGATGTGTCTGTGCAGAGAGAATGACGAATGATTATGTAAACCCAAAAAAACAAGAACAACGTTTACGAAATAACTCTCAACGACGAATTAATTGGCTTAAGAAAGAATGGAAAATCAGCAAAAACGGAAATTTGTATTTAAAAAAATCCGATCATCATATTGTTATTTATAAAGATAAAAAAACACAGAAATTCAAATGTATAATTGGAGACCTTTTCGGTAACAAACAATTTGAAAATCTTGAACATGCCAAAATTGCAGTTTTCAACGGAATTGAATATTTAAAAGTGAATAACAAATGGTAAAATTATGTTACGGACTTAACTTCAAACTCTTATATGAAATGCTTGTGCTAAACTAAGTCGAAATATAGTTTGATCACTTTTCGACATCCCGGAAATGACCAGGCAATTAGAATGGAAATCTGAAGATTTGTAATTGGTTTCAAGATTTCTTAAGGAGGCGGTCACCTTCTATTATTAACTTTTTGTTTACTGAAATAATAAAATCGCAGACCGGTAATAAATAAAATTACAGGAATAAATCCAGAAACAAAAACCAAGATTCTTCCCAGAAAACCTGTGATTTCTCCAATATGAATCGGATACATTTGTGCTGCGATTTGTTCACTTAGGGGGTCGCTATCAAAAGAAGTTATACTAATCACCCTACCATTTTGATCTAGTTTTAATTCCTTGGTTTTTCTAAGACCAGGACCAATAAACCGATTTTTTATAAACCTAAATTGATATCCTTCATTTGAATTTTGGGGAAAGTAAATGGCACGGAGTGCATAGTGTTTATCTGGATTCTCCAATAAGTAATTTATATCCAGAGTATCCCCCATCTTAACCATTTCTTCAGTTGGGGTGATTTCAGTAACCCGATCCATCAATTTAAAACCTTCTTTATAATAGGTGACATATGTAAAATATGCACCAGAAAATGCCATTAAAAGCAGGGGAAGGAAAAAAAGAATACCTAGTGTCTTATGCACGTCATAGTTAAACCTTTTTCTATTTCGTTTCCATTTAATTTTAATCCCTTTTTTAAAATTAAACTTGTATTTTTTCCACCACAAAAACAACCCAGAAGTCAGAAGAAAAACAAAAAACAAGACCGCACTTCCACCTACGACGTATTTGCCTATTTTAGGAATTCCTAGCGTGCGATGAATATTCAACAAATTCTCAAAAAATGCTATAGAAGCGGATTTCTGTCCGAGAATCCTTCCGTTTTCTGGATGATAATAAAGCGTTTTGTCATTGGTATAAATAACAGAGATCGTCTGTTGTTCGCGATAAGGGAGAAATATCTTAGCTACGGAATCCTTTTGATTTTCATAAAGTGTCAAGGAAGTTTTTAAAAGTGTTTCTTCCGAAATATTAGTGATAGCATCTACCTTCAACAATTCTGGATTTAAGGTGGCAGTTATCTCTGGCTGCCAAACGTACATAGCACCAGTGAGCCCTGAAACGGAAGCTAAAATACCGCAAGACAAGCCTAAATAAAGATGTATGTTCTTAACTATTTTTGAGAAACGCATCAAATACCAAATTTGATTGGGAATGATACTCGTTATTTAGACACGTCCATGCCTAAATAACGAGTACTATCCAATTTAAAAATTATAAGTAATACCAAGACGTGCATTAGCACCTTCCCCTGCTGCGGTAAAAGTCCTTAACGGTGCCGCCCACTGGGATCTTGCGGGTAAATAGTACGCATTTAAAAGATTGTTTATTCCTAGAGAAATAGCAATGTTAGGTTTTACGTCGTAAGTGGCTGATAAATTGACTAACGTATAGCCTTCTACTGGAAATTCGGTATGTCTGAACGCATAATTACCTTTAGCATCTAGAAACGGATCAAAACGCTTCCGATCTCCCGTATTTAACATTCTTAAAGAAGCACTCAACTTTTCTATAGGCTTCCAAGTTATATGTGCTGTTAATTTGGGGGGAGAAATAACATCGCCACCAACATAACTTAGGTTATTCTCATCTCCTACTCCGTTTTTAAGTCCTTCTACGTAAGAATAGGACGCTCCAACAACTAGTTTATTATTAGGAAATGCGTAATCTATCGACACCTCTCCGCCAAATATTTTTTGCGGTTGTACTGAAGGTATAAATGTGTTAAGCGCGTCGCTGAATGCAACTCCTGTACCTAAATTTGAAGTACTATAGTATCCCACAGCCTCCAATCGAAGGTTGTTGAATTTAGAAATAAATCCGAATTCATAGTTGTTGGTAACAGCAGGTTCTAATTGGATATCGTTTATATTCTCGGCTATCGCAGATCTTAAAATGGAACCCAAATCCGCAATGGAGAACCCTTGTGAATAGCTGATATATGGAATAAATTCCTGATGCTCAATATATCTTAAACCCAAATTAAATGCGAGATTATTAAATGCCAATTGTCCGCCTTGAACTGAAATTGAAGGATTAAAATTACCATCTCCTTTAGGCGAATAAGGAAGCGTGCTGTAATCCACGATATCCATATTTAAGTCGTCATAACGTATACCTCCTTTAAACACCCAGTTATTGTTTAATTTTAAAGTAGCTTGTAAATAAGGTGCTATGCTCTTCAGTTCAATATTTGGCACCCAGAGCCTTCCATCTAACAAACCTTGATTAGTTTTATCCCTTAATAAATCCAAACCATATATCAATGAGACATCCCAACCGTCAAGCGAATTTATTTGCGTATTAAAATTAGGTCGCAAGCCGTATTTTTCTGAATTAACTACCGATTGACCGCCATTTTCGAATTTATCGGAATAAAAGAAAATACTCTCAGCTTTTGAATAGTATAGGTCGGTTTCAAAATCGGTAGTACCTGAAAAGATTGCGTTCAAATTATATTTCAATCTGCCGTTTATCAATTGAGACCCTGTGGGTTTCTCTCCTGGGATGGATCCTTTTACACCATAGCCTGCTTCTAAGGAATAATCCCCTTCCGCATTAAACACCTGGGCATTCCCAAAAACGGGAATAAAAGGAGAATCTTGACGCGACTTATAAAGATTTCCATTAAGTGTCAATTTTTGATTTTCAGAGATGAGATATTCCAGTTTACCATAGCTACTGTAAGTTTTTGTGTTATCAAAGCCATAGGTCGGAAGTAGAGGCACCCCTTTTGCATCATATTTATTTCCTGTATGTTCGAAACTTCCACTAACGTAATAATTAAACTTATTGAGCTGGCCGGTAAGCGATTGATAAGCGCCATACCCTAAAGCGTCTTTTGTATCCGATAATTGCGAGGTTCCCCATACATCAGTAGTTCCACTTATTTTTTTGGTGGTATTTGGGCTTTTAGTGATATAGTTGATAAAGCCTCCATTGCCTCCATTACCAAATATAGAAGTCGCTCCTTTGATAACTTCAACCCTGCTTAAATCATTGGCATTAATACTTTCAATACCTAATTGTCCATTTCTCAGAGGAGTTGATTGGGGTATCCCATCTACCATGACGAGTAAGGATCGACCCCTTAAAGTTTGACCCCAATTGGAAGAAGTCCCAGTACTCACAGCAAGTCCAGGAACGGTATAAGCCAAAATTTCATTAATGTTGGAAGTTAATTTGGTGTATTCTTTAAGCTTTACTGAATTTACAACGGTTATAGAAGCAGGGATTTCAGAAAGATATTCAGGATTTCGGCTTGCGGAAATTACCACCTCGTCCAGACTTCCATAATCCTCCTTAAGTGTTGTATTAAATGTTTCAATAGCATTAGAAGAAAATTCTATCTTTTCTTTTTTCGTTTGATAACCTAAGGTTCTTATGGTTACAGTATAAGTTCCTTCAGGAATATCTTTAAGCGTATAAAGTCCGTCAAAATTTGTAGTCGTTCCCTTTTGCAATTCCTCTAGATATATTGTAGCTCCGACAATAGGTCGATTTAATTCATCTTTTATTTCACCTTTCAAAATAGATTGGGAAAATGCAGTCAGGCTACAAAACAGCAAAACCAATAAGGCAGTGTATTTCATTATTCTTATTTAGATTTATTAAAAATAGGAGACAAATATAAATCTTGAACGGTACGTTACAAAGAAAATTTATTTATTTTTCAACTAAAATTCGAAAATTGTCCGTTTTTTTATATTCATTAATTCTATCAAGAATTGAGGATCCCCCAAAAATCGATCAACTAAGTATTTAGTAAAGGATATATTAATAACCATAAAATAAATACGATTATTGATAACTTTACATTTAAAGCAATTATACCTAATGTCATTAAAAAAGAACAAGCACTTTCCGCTTCTTGGTTTTGAAGAGTTTATAGCAGAACAACTGACTATTAAAGACCAACTTCTATTTAATGAATTACATGGAGAACGGCACATAGATACCCCACATCAACACGACTTTTTTATTATAATACTTTTTAACCACGCAAAAGGAATTCACAACATTGACTTTGTAGATTACAAAATTCAGAATTCACAAATACATTTGTTATTTCCAGGCCAAGTACATAAATGGAACATAAAGCCTGGGACTACGGGGTACCAGTTGATGATTGATCGTGAGTTTTTTGAGCGATTTTCCTCAAATTTTAGATTCTCTTTGATAGATTATCGAAATCACCCAGTGTTTCAATTGGACGAAAACTCCTTCAAGCTTATTCATCATGAATTTCTTGCAATAAAATATGAACTCGAGAGCAAAGATTCTCTGAAAGAATTAATTGTTTCTCGAATCGCAGTTATTGCAGCCATCATCAGTAAGGTGGCGGGCAACATTTTCACCAACCAAGAGATTTACCAAACTGAACCTAGAATTGAGCGATTTCAGCAAATGATTGATAAATCTTATAAAGAGAAGAAACGGATTTCATTATATGCCTCAGATCTAAATATTTCGGCCAATTACCTCAATATATTATGTAAAAAGCATTTAAATATTTCTGCCACACAATTGATACAACAAAGAATTATACTCGAAGCCAGACGTTTACTCAAATCGACTGGACTTTCGGTTAAAGAAATTGCCTTTGAGTTAGGGTTTATGGATCATGCCTATTTCTCTAATTTTTTCAAAACTCAAACTGGAATATCTCCTACTGATTTTCGTGATCAGTTATAAATTTTACAAGTCTTAGAATGATTTCTCTACACTTCGCTTTTACTTTAGTGGTAAATTTGTAGAAATAAAAAAGATATATGAATAATTCAGGCATAACTCGTAAAGACTTCTTAAGAAATTCCGCTTTTGGAGTCGCTGGACTAACCGTCGGCTCAAGTTTTTTGAACACAACAAACGCAACTTCTGTCGAAACAGATCCAAATATAAAAAACACATCCAATGCCCATATTTTAAAAAATGTGAGACTCGAAACGGGCTTCAGTTATAAAGATGGAGAAGTTGACGGAACACTCACTGACCTATTTACTGTAGAAATTGCCGAAGGAAAAATTAAAGGCATATCAAGTAATGATCCCACTGTAGACGCTATTGACGCCAAAGGACTATTAATGCTACCTGCTTTTCGGGATATGCACATCCATCTGGACAAAACATTTTACGGAGATAAATGGCAAGCGGTAAAAAAGAGAAGTGGTGGCGTAAAAGGAATGATTGCTCTGGAACAGCAAATTATTCCTGAAATGTTAGAAAGCTCCACATACAAGTCCGAGAAACTTATTGAATTATTGCAATCAAAAGGAACATCTTTTGCCAGAAGCCATGTGAATATTGATCCGACATCAAAACTTCAATCCTTAAAAAATTTGCAGGTCGCATTAGAAAATAAAAAGAATGGTTTTGATTCAGAATTAGTAGCTTTTCCTCAACATGGTGTGTTTTACACCGATTCTGTTCCTTATCTAAAAGAAGCTGCCAAAATGGACATTGATTTCATTGGTGGCTTGGATCCATTTACTATTGACGGCGCTATTGAAAAAACGATCGATTTTACAGTTCAATTAGCCTTAGATAATCAAAAAGGAATTGATATCCATTTACATGAAACGGGCGAATCTGGATTAAATACTGTTGAGTATCTGATAAAAAAAGTCAATGAGAACACCAGCCTAAAAGGAAAAACGTATTTGAGTCATTGCTTTGTTCTTGGAAAATTGGATAAAACCAAACAAGAAGAAATAGCTGAGAAACTTGCCGATGCTCAAATAGGTATTGTATCCACTATTCCTTTTGGCGGAGTGATAATGCCAATTCCTACGTTGCTAAAATACGGTGTAAATGTAACTACTGGTAATGACAGCATCGTCGATCATTGGAATACTTTCGGTACAGGCAGCGTCCTCGAAAAAGCAAATTTAGCCGCTCAATTATATGGCCGATCAACCGAATTTGAATTATCGAGAATGCTAAGATTAGCAACAGCAGGACCAATTCCTTTAGATGACAAAGGAATTCAACAATGGCCAAAAACAGGAGACAATGCAAATTTTGTATTAATAGATGCTAGTTGCTCTGCGGAAGCGGTGTCAAGAATATCTCCCGTAAAATCACTAGTACACAACGGAACTACTGTTTACTAAAAGAATTTAATCATGAAAACTATTTCTCTCTTACTATTGCTTATGTTCAATTGTGGCTCATCGGATCATACAGAAAACACGCAACCAGAAACGATAACAATGTCAAACATCTTGAATTTGGTAAATAAAAATGATTTATCTAATGTAGAAGCAGCTTTAAAAAATGGTGTAAACGTTAACACAGCAGATTCCAATAAAAAATCTTTATTGCTAATTGCTACTAGAAAACAGTATGCAGAAATGGCCGTATTACTCTTAAAATATGGAGCAGATGTCAACCAGCAAGCTATTAATCTAGATAGTCCTTTTCTTTATGCAGGAGCTACTGGTCAAACTGAACTTTCGAGATTATTTTTAAAAAATGGCGCACGTTTCGATATTTTTAATCGCTACAACGGATCAGCACTAATACCTGCTTGCGAACGTGGCCATGTAGAAACGGTTCAACTATTAGCCAATACTAAAAATTATCCCATAGATCACGTTAATAAATTGGGCTGGACGGCATTAATGGAAGCCATTGTACTTGGGGACGGTAGTGAAAAACACCAACAAATAGTCAAGATTTTAAAGGATGCTGGATCTAAGATGGATATTCCAGATAATGACGGAATCACTCCTCTACAGCACGCAAAGTCTAGAGGATTTAATGAAATAGTCAGTATAATGGAGTAGTTCGCTTAAAAAACATATTACAACCTATTTTAGTAAATTGCATGCCCATAAATGTGAGTTTCATACTTGATCAAAACAATTTGTTCCTTCGAGGTTATATATTTACCTTTCGGGGTCATAAAAAATGTTCCTAATGACCCCAAAACCCTTTGCCTAATTAGTTCATTTGAGGCACTTTTAAAAATTTCACGAATCGCCCCAATCCCATTTTGACTTTTGAATCAATTTTGAGATGACTCGACACATCTTCAACATAAATAGATATTTGGTAATCTAAAAAGCAAATGAATAACGTACAAACTGCAATAAGAACAACTTACTTCAGTATCATTGGAAATACTGCTTTAGCTCTAATAAAAGGTCTTGCAGGAGTTTTTGGTAATTCTTATGCTTTAATTGCAGATGCCATTGAATCGACAACGGACATTTTTGCTTCGCTTTTAGTATTAGTAGGATTTAAATATGCAAAACGTCCAGCAGATGAAAATCATCCTTACGGTCATGGAAAAATTGAGCCACTCATTACATTTGCTGTAGTCGCATTTCTTGTAGTTTCTGCCACAGTCATTGCTTATACAAGTATTCAAAATATTCAGACACCTCACGAAACTCCAGAGTCTTGGACTTTGATTGTGTTAGGTCTCATTATAATTTGGAAAGAAATCTCATTTCAAATTGTTATTAAAAAAAGTAAACAAACAAATAGCTCTTCACTTAAGGCAGATGCTTGGCACCATCGAAGTGATGCGATTACTTCGGTCATGGCTTTTATTGGAATCTCCATCGCCCTCATTTTTGGAAAAGGTTATGAAAATGCTGACGATTGGGCAGCTCTTTTTGCTTCGGCTTTCATACTATTCAATAGCTACTTAATTCTAAGACCGGCATTAGGTGAGGTTATGGACGAACAACTTTATGAAGACTTAATCATCGAAATCAGAGCAAAGTCTATGGAGGTTAAAGGTGTTTTAGGTACGGAGAAATGTTTTGTCAGAAAAGCTGGAATGAAATTTAATGTGGATTTACACGCCATTGTAAACGGCGAAATTTCGGTAACCGCTGGACATGATATTTCACATAAATTAAAAGACTATTTGCGAAAAGAAATACCAAATTTAGGACATGTGCTCATTCATATTGAACCGAAGGAATAAAGGTTAAAGCGATCTATTCAAAAAATTTATAGTTGCTTATTCCCCACTCTTGATTAATACAAACAACACTCAAATCACAAAGCAGCACTATAAATATATAGCTAAGATTTAATAGTTAGGTAAAATGACTCCAATCCAATTCACTATTCCTTAAAGATTTAAACAATAATCTATCAATCAATAGTCACGAAATATTCTAAAAACTTAAAAAACAACGTAAAGCAAATCAAAAGAATAACAACCACTAGAATACTAATCCATAGTATTTTATCTCTTTTAGTAATGGCCGTTTTTTCAGTTTGCTCTTTCTTTTTTTCCTTCTGACGTCTTTCCCGTCTATTTTCTGGCATATTATGGTTTTTTAGTTATAAATCTGTCTAGTTCTTCCAATCCATCTTCTGCAACCGAACCGCATTCAAAATAGCCAACAAAGCTACGCCAACATCAGCAAAGACTGCTTCCCACATTGTGGCAAGACCACCTGCACCCAAGACCAAAACCACCGCTTTCACACCAAATGCCAATCCAATATTTTGCCAAATTATTCTACGTGTGGAACGTCCTATTTTTATTGCTTTTGCAATCTTGCTCGGTTGATCGGTTTGTATAATAACGTCAGCGGTTTCAATGGCTACATCGCTTCCCAATCCGCCCATTGCTATACCGACATCACTTGCTGCCAACACTGGAGCATCGTTGATACCATCGCCAATAAAAGCGACTTTATTATCAGTTTCAGACATCAGTTTTTCAACTTCCTCCAATTTATCTTCAGGCAGCAAACCACCTTTTGCCCAATCCACGCCCATTTCTTTAGCTACTTGTTGCGTAATGGAATCCTTATCGCCTGAAAGCATTATGATTTTTGAAATGCCTGATTCGCGAATTTGTTTGATGGCTTCGTGAGCATCATCCTTCAATTCATCTGCAATAATAACATAGCCAGCGAATTTGCCTTCAATGGCAACCATAACGATGGATTCCACAATAGAGTCAGTTTCGGAAGGGACTTCAATATTGTTTGAAGTCATCAAAGGTTTATTTCCAACCAAAACAGTTTTTCCGTTGACAGTTCCTTTTAAGCCTTTACCCGCAATTTCTGAAACATTGGTAGCTTCAAAATCTTCGCCCTCGGCTTTGTATTCCATAATAGCTTTGGCAATGGGATGGGTAGATTGTTCTTCCATCGCCATCAGATATTTCATAAATTCGGCTTCTTCCCAATCAACAGCTTTTATATCCTTTATTTTGAAAACACCTTTTGTAACCGTTCCGGTTTTATCCATTACCACTGTGGTCACTTTGGTCATTTCATCTAAAAATGAAGCACCTTTAAAGAGGATTCCATTTTTTGAAGCGGCTCCCAATCCGCCGAAATAACCTAACGGAATGGAGATAACTAAAGCACACGGACAGGAAATAACCAAGAAAATCAAGGCTCGGTACAACCATTCCTGAAATATATAGTCATCTACAAAAAAGTATGGTAAAAATGTCAACGCAATTGCAAGGAATACGACAATTGGGGTGTAAACCCTCGCAAATTTCCTGATAAACAATTCGGTTTTTGATTTCCTCGCGGTGGCGTTCTGCACCATATCAAGAATTCTGGCAATAGAGCTGTCCTTGAATTCTTTGGTAGTTTCGATTTCGACAACGCCATCCATATTGATGCTTCCCGCAAATACTTTTTCACCTTTTGCAATAGTATCTGGTTTGCTTTCACCCGTTAAGGCAGCTGTATTGAAAGAGCCTTTTTCAGAAAGTAAAATACCATCTAAAGGTATTTTTTCTCCCACGCGGACTTGCACTTTCTCGCCAATGTTGACGGTTTCTGGATTCACTGAAATGTAATCATTGTCGCGACATACCAACGCCTCATTCGGCCTTACATCCAACAACGCTTTGATGTTTGATTTTGCCCTGTTAACGGCTGCGTTTTGAAACAGTTCTCCAACGGCATAAAACAGCATTACTGCAACACCTTCAGGATATTGACCAATGGCAAACGCACCTATTGTGGCTATGGACATCAAAAGAAATTCAGTAAAGAACTCGCCTTTCATAATGCTTTGCAATCCCTCTTTTACAACTGGTAATCCAACAGGAATATAAGCAATCCCATACCAAACGATACGAACCCAATCGTTAAAAAATGGAACCTCATAGTAATCCATCGCAATTCCAGCAATGAGCATTACAAAGCTGAAAATAGCAGGTAGATAAGTCTTGAAACCTGCTTTTTCTATTCCGTGGGAATGGCCGTCGTCCAGCCCAGGCTGGCGGGCGTGCGAGTACTCTCCGGAATGTTTTTGGGTATCGATATCCCGAAGATTTATTTTTTCTTTTGCCATCGGTTTTTTATTGTTTAATCCAAGCCATTGCCTGTTCTTTATTTTTTAACTCAAAATATTTCACTTCAGAACCTGTGAAGAAATTGGTTCCCTTAGCGGCCCATTCCTGCCATTTCTTTTCGCCAACAAGTGCTATTTTCCCATAATCTGAGAGGTGCGAAGCATCAACTTTCAAGTCTGCCCATAAACCTTTGAGATCGTAACCATGGGAATCGTGCATCTCAAGATAGAAATCTGCTTTTTTTCCTTGTTCAGTAATTTTGTCGATAAGTGGATGTATTTTCTCTACATCACTTTTCGAGATTTTGCCTTCTAATTTTACGGCAATTAGATTGTCTTTGTGTGTTTTAAATAGATGTATCATAACCTTAGATTTTTAAATAATCTAATGATTTTATTGATGCAACGGAAGTGCATTTAGTGCTCGCTACACTTTTCACATATACCTTTAATCACCAAATTTACATTTTCTGCCAAATAACCTTCGGGTAAATTGATGTGTGAAATTTTGTATTCCGTTAAACAAACGGTTTCATCACAGGTATTACAATGAAAATGCAAATGAAGGTCTTGTTCCAATTCACAATTGCAATTTTCTTCACAAACAGCATATTTGGTTGTACCCGTGCCATCGTCTATTTGGTGGACAATGCCGTTTTCCTCAAAGGTCTTTAAGGTTCTATATAAAGTAGTCCTTTCAGAATTATCGAAATATTCCTCGATGTTTGTGAGGCTTACTGCAACTTTCTTTTGCAACAGGAATTTTAAAACCAACAATCGCATAGCAGTTGGCCTAACAGTTCTTGATTCAAGAGTTTTCTTTAATTTGTCCATTTTTCACAAGGTATTGCCTTTTAAGGATTCTCCCGTTTTAATCTGAAACGCATCTTCAATGTTGGCAACGTAGATGATTCCGTCTCCTGGCTCTTCAGTTTTGCCATTTTTTATAATGATATCAATTGCGGTTTGGGCTTCTTCATTTTGGCAGACCAATTCCAATTTTACTACGGGACTTTCTGTTATATGAAAATCCAAGGATGGTCTTGCACTTTTCGCCTTAAAAGCTCCTGTCCCTTCTGATTGTGATAAGGTCATACTCTTGAAACCATTATCGGTAAGGGCATCGATTACTTTCTGAATCCTGTTTGGTTTTATAAATGCTTTTATTTCTTTCATAATTCTGATTTTCTGTTTGTTCAATATGTTTACAGAAACCTAACAGTCCCGACGGTTCGGGGTTAAAAACCTGTGAGGTCTTTATTTTCTTTTCAGTGATTAGAGAACTTAATGGCTGTGTTCCAATTCGCCTTTCATCATTTCTGACGATAGCGTATAGGCGCCCTTGGTAACCACTTTTACGTCTGCTGCAATTTCTTTTGGAAGATTGACTTCCACATACCCCAAATCGGAAATCCCAATGGTTACAGGTATCATTTTAAATTTCATTCTATTTGCTTCCTTCTCGCCACTTTCATCTAAAATAAAAATAAACGCTTGCGCCCCCTCTTTGATTATCGCATCTTCAGGAACCGCGAATGCCATTTTTTCATCTTGGATTATCCGGCCTTCCACATACATTCCGGGAAGCAACTCTTTATCTTCGTTGTGAACGTCTGCGTGTACGTGCAACGCTTTTGGGTCGGTTTCAAATGTTTTACCTACGGCGTGGATTTTTGCCTTTAAAAGCTCGTCTGGTTTTGAGGCCACCGTAAAATAAATTTCCTGTCCCTTCTTGACCTTTCTGATATCCTTTTCATAGACTTTAAAATCTGCGTGTATTTCAGAATTATCGCTCACCGTAAACATTTTGGTCTGTGGTGCCACGTAATCTCCAATGCTCACCATCACTTCATCTACATACCCACTTATCGGTGTTGTAATAGCGATTGCAGAAAAAATCTGCCCTTGCAAAACCTTATCGGTGTTTATCCCCAATAATTTCAACTTTGAACGCAACCCATTTACCGACGACGTGGTGGAACGAAATTTTGATTGTGCCATTTGAAAATCTTTACCAGAAGAAACGCCTTTGTCATAAAGCGTCTGTTTACGTTCAAAATCCTGTTTCAAGAACGCGAGCTCGTTATTTTTTTCCTGATATTCCTGCTGCATTGTTATAATATCTGGATGCTCCAAATAGGCCATTACCTGTCCCTTATTTACTTTATCGCCTTCAATAACGTTTATGGAACGTACGTTGCCACCCACAAAAGGACTGATGTTTGCTCGGTCTTGCGGAAACAGTTCCAACTGCCCAGTCACTTTTATGGTATTTCCCAAACTCTTTTTTTCCAAAGGTTTCATTTCAAGACCAATTGTTTCGGCCTGTTGTTCTGTAATTTCAACGACACCTTCTTCATCATTATGGCTTTCTTCACCGTTTTCTGAAAGTTCCGATGTAGTTTCATTATATCCCAGTTCTCCTTTCACCTTTTCATTACATGAAGCGAGTACCAAAGTCAAGGCCAAAAATAGGGTTACTGCTATTGCTTTATTTTTCATTTCTATAGTTTTTTATATTATAAATTGCCCAATTGGTACTGTACCTCAATGGCCTGTTGGTTATATTGATTGATATATTGTAAATGTGTTTGCTTAATCCTGATGGCACTATTTAGGATAGTGATATAGTTTACATAATCTATTTCGCCTTCCTTGGATGCCAATTGCGCGGTGGCTATTTGTTCTTCTGCCAAAAGCAAAGCACCTTCTTCGTAATACGTTAATGTCTTTTGCGTTTTTTCGAGAGATTTGAGCAATTGAGAAACCCGGCTTTCGGTAATCGCTTTTTGTTCCAAATATTGATTTTCTGCGACCATTGCATCTGCCTTGGCTGCCTTTACCCTTGATTTCTGCGGAAAAAACCACAAGGGAATACTAATTCCTGCCTGATAGGTATTAAAGCCTGAAACATCTGCTACCACTTGCCGTCCGTATGAAAGACTGAATTTTGGTAAAAACTCCGATTTTTCAACACCTACATTAGCTTTGCTGACTTCAACATTTTGAAGCAAATATTGCAACATCGGGTTATTTGCTACAGAAGTTGAATCCATAAACGTATTTAAATTCAATGGCTCATAGTGAACTGAAACCGTTTCAATAGGACCATCCGTTCCTAAATATTGCTTTAGGGCACGTTTGGCAATTTCAATATCATCATAAGCCTGTTGCCGCAATACCTGAATCTGTTGATACTCCGAAGAAGCAGAAATAAATTCCAACTTGCCTGTTTCTCCAGTATCATAGCGCAACTGTGCAGCGGTTTTAAAATTGCCATACACACTGTCCAATTGTTCCGCAAAAAGCAACTGTGCCTTGTTGTAGTTTATTTGGTCGAAGGCTTGCATCACATTTCGCACCAATTGTTGCTCATTGACGGCATAGAATTTTTCTCCCAGAGCCACACGTTGTTTGTGGAACTTCGATTTTGAAAAACCCGAAAGCAAATCAATATTCGCTTGCTGAACACCAATGGTAGTTTGGACCCCTGGAAGGTTATTTCCATATTCTTCCTTTCCCGTAAAAACATGCGTACTTCCCAAGTCGAAACTTGTGCCTTTCAACGCTTGTTCACGCGCTATAAAGGCTTCGCTTTCTTTAAGGGACGGATAATTTAGCTTTGCCAATGCAATGGCTTCTTCCAACGTGATGGTTTTTGAAATTACCATGTTCGGATTTAATTCCTGTCCAAAAGTATTTCCAGATGTGAACACACCACCCAACAGCAATACTATAGTAATTACTGCGGTGCTTTTATTGATGTAGCTTATAGTACCACCATTACTTTTCCGGTCTTTTCGTGATTCCAGCCAATAGTACAAAATAGGAATAACCACCAAGGTTAAAAATGTTGCCGTAAGCATGCCTCCAATGACTACCGTTGCCAATGGTCGCTGGACTTCGGCACCACCAGAAGTGGAAAGCGCCATTGGAATAAAGCCCATAATTGTCGTAATTGCTGTCAATAAAATTGGACGTAAACGTTCGTGTGTCGCTTCGTAAATACGTTTTTTTAAATCTGTCATGCCGCTTTCTTTTAATTCATTGAATTTATTGATGAGTATCAATCCGTTTAAAACAGCAACTCCAAAGAGGACGATAAACCCGACTCCCGCTGAAATACTGAAAGGCATCCCACGAAGCCATAAAACGAAGACGCCCCCAATAGCAGCCAAAGGCACAGCGATATAGATCATTAAGGCCTGTAAAAATGAATTCAAAGCAAAGTATAGCAGAATAAGGATTAACAATAGAACGATTGGCACGACTATCATCAACCGATCTGTGGCGCGTTGTAAGTTTTCAAAAGATCCACCGTAGGTTACGTAATAACCTGCAGGCAATTTCACTTCGGCCTCCAGACGCTCCTGAATTTCTTCCACCATCGATTTCACGTCACGGTCGCGTACATTGACACCTACTGAAACGCGACGGTAGGTATTGTCACGTGATATTTGCATTGGGCCTGGTTTATAATCGATGTCTGCCACTTCCTTTAAAGGTACTTGCGCGCCATTTGGCAAATCAATATAAAGATTTTTAAGACTGTTGATGTCCGTTCTAAACGCTTTGTCCAAACGAATGACCACATCAAATTTCTTTTCACCTTCAAAAATTACTCCTGCCTTTTCTCCTGCAAAAGCGGCACTTACGTAATCGTTCAACTTATTAACGGTTACGCCATATTGTGCCATTTTTGCACGGTTGTATACCACGGTCATTTGTGGCAAGCCACTGGTGGCTTCCACATTAAGGTCAGCCGCTCCAGAAACTGTTCTGATAACTGCTGCTATCTCTTTAATCTTATCTGCAAGAATTCCCAAGTCCTCTCCATATAATTTTATGGCGACATCTTCCCGAACGCCTGTTAACAATTCATTGAAACGAAGTTCTACAGGCTGTGTAAACACGAAGTTGACTCCAGGAATGACCGAAATTTTCTCTTGAATTCTTTCTATGAGTTCTTCTTTACTATTTGCTGAAGTCCATTTGCTTTTATCTTTTTCCAAAATAATATAACAGTCAGAAATGTCCATTGGCATCGGGTCTGTGGGAATTTCAGCAACCCCAATTCTTGATACCATTGTTATTACTTCTGGAAACTGTTTGATGATATTCTCCAGTTTTTTTGACGTTTCAATGGATTCGGTAAGACTGCTTCCAGGTTTTATCAATGCCTGCATGGCTATATCACCCTCATCGAATTTGGGTATAAATTCGCCTCCCATAGTGCTGAAGACATAACCGGCGATCAAAAATAAAGCGACCGTCCCAATAACGACACCTGCTTTAAAACGAAGTGCAAAATTCAATAAGGGTACATAGGCACGATTCAAAACGCCCATAATTTTATCACTAAACCTGTCAATTCGGTTTTCAAGTTTGGCAAACCAACTATTTTGGTTTTTTGCAGGTTTTAAGAATAAAGCCGACATCATTGGAATATAGGTAAGACATAGAATAATTGCCCCCAAGACGGCAAAACCAAAAGTGAATGCCATTGGACGGAACATTTTTCCTTCTACACCTGTTAAAAACAAAATGGGCGTAAAAACAATGAGAATAATTAATTGACCGAAAAAAGCCGAATTCATCATCTTACTGGCAGAATTGTATGCTATTTCATCCATTTCTGTCTGTCCAAATACCAGTTTGCTTTTTTTCATGCGTTGATGGATATGGAAAACCATTCCTTCCACCACAATTACAGCACCATCAACGATTATTCCAAAGTCAATCGCTCCTAAGGACATTAGGTTTGCCCAGACACCAAACTGTTTCATCAAAATAAATGCAAACAATAAGCATAATGGAATTACCGAAGCTGTTATCAACCCCCCACGGACACTTCCCAATAGTAGCACCAATACAAAAATCACAATCAATGCCCCTTCTAAAAGATTTATTGCAATGGTACTCGTGGTTCTTTCAATAAGGTCACTCTGACTTAAAAAGGTATCAATATAAACGCCTTCCGGTAAGGATTTTTGAATCTCGGTAATACGTTTTTCTACATTTTTTATAACGTCGCTTGGGCTTTGTCCTTTTAACATCAAAATTTGTCCACCTACAGATTCGTGGCCATCTTGCGTAAAAGCCCCATAACGCACTTGACTGCCATAGCCCACTTTTTCAGCGACATCACGTATCAATATAGGACTGCCGTTTTGTGTAGTAACAACCGTATTTTCCAAATCAGCGATGCTACGTGCCAAACCCTCACCACGGATAAAATTGGCCTGATGGTTTTTTTCGATGTAAGCACCTCCCGTATTTGCATTATTAAATTTGAGAGCTTCAAAAACCTGATTCATTGTAATACCGAAACTCTTGAGTTTATCTGGATTTATGGCCACTTCATATTGTTTTACATAGCCTCCAAAAGCATTTACTTCGACAACGCCAGGCACTAATGCCATTTGTCGTTTTACAATCCAATCCTGAATGGTACGAAGTTCCATGGCATCATATTTATCTTCGTAACCTTCTTTTACTTTCAGTGTGTATTGGTAGATTTCTCCCAAGCCTGTAGTAATGGGCGCCATAAAGGGTTTACCAAAGCCTTCGGGGATCTCTTCACTTACTGCTGCAAGTTTTTCTTGCACGAGCTGTCTCGGTAAATAGGTGCCTGCTTCATCCTTAAAAACAATGGTCACTACGGAAAGTCCAAAACGAGAAACGGAACGCAACTCAATAACATCGGGTAAATTGGCCATTGCCAATTCCACAGGATACGTTACAAATTGCTCAATATCCTCTGTTCCCAAGTTGGGGGCAGTTGTTATAACTTGTACTTGATTGTTGGTAATATCGGGTACAGAACCCAATTTTATAGTGGCCATTGAATATATGCCTGTGCCAATAAGCACCACGATAAACAGCCCAATAATAAATTTATTATTGATGGAAAATGAAATGATTTTGTTAATCATAAATAGAGTATTAATTCAGTTGAAATAATTAATCCACACGAAAGCGCGAATTAAAATTGAAGTAATGCTTTCATTAGAAAGCATCACGTTAGGATATAGCTATCCTATAAACAAACTGAATTATGCTCTTGGGGGTTGGAAAAGAGATTCCAGATATCTGGAATTTAATTGGAAAGTATAATAATTAAAATCTTTTTTTTCCTCAAACTTTAAGCGATCGAGTAGAAAAGAATTGGTTTTTATAATAAATACTACAGGATGACAACATTGATGATGAGAATGAACAGGCATATTTTCACTACCCTTATTTTTATGATGCTCTTCATTTTTTACATCTTTATCGATGTAATCTTCTACTACATATTCAAAGAAAGAGTCGCCATAAACTTTATGGTCTTGATAATGGGAAATAAAATTTGAAATTTTCTGAATCGGTTCACATAAGTCCATATCTTGACTAATTCCCTGAAAAAGGAAAATAAACGACATTGATATGGAAATGAGTATTTTCATAAAGTTTGACAAAGATACAAATTAATGAGTGCAATGGTTGTGCAAAACTCAAGCTAAAATAGATACACTTTCGTCTTTAATTGAAAAATTTATCTCAAAAAGATAACCTGCTATAACTAAAATATTCTGGTTTTGAGATCAGGCTGTAATTAATAGAGAGAAACCAATAAGGTCCCGTATCACAATTCGAAATCGATAGACATATATTAAAATCAACAAAAACAGAGTATTAATTTTTAATTAACAAAATTCATTAAATATTCTTCTATTTAATAAATTCTGAACAATCGTCAGACAGTTTATATGTTCCCGCGCCTTGTTGGTATACCAAGGATGCTCCCAAGTGCCCTGTATATAGTAAGCCTAAAAGAGCAATTATTAATAAGGAAAAGTAGATTGGTTTTATAATCGAAAAATCAAAATACCCACTTTTTCTAAACGAAATGCCCATTTTTTGACCAATAAAAAAAGCGTTTAAATGAGGTTTAACCAGCATTTAAACGCTTTTTAAACTATACAAATCTACTTAAAAAGCATGATATCAGTATAGCTTGAGTTATAATTAACAGACGTGTGCATCTCTTGCTTATTTGCATCTGCAAAAGGATTAGTGGTAAGCGTTGTATTACCAACCCACTCACAAAGCTCAATGATGGACGATTTGTTAGACGTGAAGTAAAAGTACCTATGATCTTCCAAAACGTTTAAAACATCAAGATAATCCACCAAACTCCAATAGTTCTTATAAGTTATGCTTGTCGTCTGCAGGTATGGCGGATCAATTAAGAACACAACCTTTTCATTTCCTTTGTACTGCTCAAATAACTGCTTATAGTCCAGTGATACGATCTCCAAGCCATCCAAGTAGCCCTCAGCGGTGTAATCGCTCTTCCTGACGCAATTATATAACGTGCTCTTCAATAGCTCATCATAATCTAATACGTACTTCATGCTGAATAGCAAGGATGAAGACAAAGTAATATAATCTACATACTTATATTTTTGCTCATGCTGCTTTACGAGCCCTAAGACACTATAACGATAATGATCAATGACACGCTTGTCTTTTGGGTAATCGTTGAGCACGCGCCTTATTTTGCCTATCAATTCATTTGTTTGAGCAATTGCATCGATGTGCTCCCTGTAATTGTCGAAGTCATTGTAAACAACCTTAGCATCAGGGTAATGCTTTTTAACGGTATGTGATAACAAACCGCTACCTCCAAAGAGATCAACGTAAACCGCATCTTGCGGATAAGCCCCTAAAGCCGTCCTAAATTGTTTTAAAAATTTCCTTTTTTGACCCATAAAAGGTAAGGGAGCTGTACTGTAAACTTTGTTTTTCATTTGATTTAATTTTACTGTTCGTTTATGATTGATTGATTGAATGATGTTCATTATATTTGTGGCTCTCAGGCCAAAAAAAAAGGTGCAATAACACCCAAAAGATAAGAGCATATTTGCCCTCGTCTTGGTGTTATTGCACCTTTACTAATTCCGTTGGCCTGAGAAACTAAACGGTATTAGAGATGGGGGTTTTTATACCCCAATTATTTTACTTATTAAACTCCTTGATAAACTTATAAGCAATAATTATAAAGGCTATTGAAGCCAACGTCACGCCTATAATTGCCGTGACTGACAACCCTCCAGATGATCCAACACTTTCAACAGCATCAACACCAGTGACCCTAAAGATTAATTGTAAAGCCACAAGGAAAACCGCAAAAAACGCCATAAGCCAATCCTGCTGCGCTTCTTTTCTTGCAGGTTGTGACCACTTCGACTTAAACAGCTCGGGTAACTCCCACAAGAATGCACCAAACAACAGCACGCCTATTAATTTCAAGGCCAGCAAAGGCCAGGCAATGGAAATGCCAGTTATCACAAACAATAACACGGCTTTTACTACGATGTAATGCTTTTGTTTGTCATCATCATAGGTGGGCAGTTTTGCGCTTGCTTTACTCTTGGTTTCTAAAAACCACTTTGAAATTCTGTGGATAAATCTTTTCATTAATTATTTAGTTTTAAGGTTAATTCATTTTTGTAATCTTCAATTTTGGCAAGGTCAAAAGCTTTGAAATTAAAGAAACCCTCTACTGTTTTAATAGTGTCTCGCATCATAAAGTGATTGATTGACACACCTCTTACACCTTCTTGATTAGGTTCTAATACGTGGACTATTTCCATGTTGTCGTAGATGACATCAACTATTTCATTTTCAAAATTATTTTCCATTTTTATGCGTGTGTTACTGTGTGATTATATTGATTTTGTAAAACATATACTTTCTCCCCTTGATTAGCAGGTGTGCCGTTAGAAACTCCTTGAACATAACCGATTGGAGCTTGTTTTATCCCATTGAACAGTCTTGTTTTAAGTCCCCAACTTATATTCCTAAAACGATATGGATAAACACCTCCGAAACTTGATGAATTATTAACAATATTGCCATTGGTTGTGCATAATTCATAGAAGGCATCAATAAACTCATTGAACCTTAAATTGGTTTCAGCAAGCTTATCCATAGTCAGCATATTTGAAAGAGAGTAAAGATACTTCCACGAGTCTGCTATGTCTGAAATAATACAGTCTGAGAAATCAAATCGTAATTGTCTTAATTTTTTTAAATTAGACCAAACAGGAATTGATTTATTTATTAGCAGTGCTGAGTCAGAGCCAACCTGTAGAATTTCTAAATTAGACAACTCACCTAACTGAACAGGTATTTCAGTAAAAAGATTACCTCTGACAAACAAGGAATACAGTTTAGTACATTCTGAAATACTATCGGGTAGTTTCTTAATGTCGCAGTGGTTAACACCAAGCGATTCTAAGTTGTTTAATTGATTTATCTTAAAAAAATTTGAGCTTATTATATCTGATAAGTCATAAGAACTATTGATGCTTAACGTGTGCAATGTGGTATTAAAAAGAGTATCGGGCAATTTTGGGACTTTGGAAGACATCACTTCTGACACCGTGTATTCTTCTAAGTTTTCAGGAAAAGAGTCGGGTATAGATTCTATTGTGAAGCATCTTTGATACTTAATTGAAGTTATATTTGGGAAAAAAGACGTTTCACTAGGTAAATTACCATATATATACAATCGATTTACATTTATACCCTTTAGTAGATTTGGAAACTCAAATTCAAATGAAATGTTTCTCATTCCAATAAATCCATCATTATAGATATGATTATGAATGTGTCCAACAGGGGGATTGTCAGCGTATGAGTATTGGGCATAGTACAGAGCACCTGAAACTTCAAATACCTTAGACACTATATTCCCATCTCCATAATTGATAGTAATAGAATTTGGCCCTATTGAAGTAAAAGTAAAAACACCCGTTTTGTCGTTATTATAAGCGTTTTTCGGAAAAACATCTCCCTTATATTGATATACAAGTGTGTTTACCCTCCTTTCAATCATATTGCCATCAACAGATAATATATTCCCATCTATACTGTATATCATAGCACATCAGAATTAGAACTTGACACCCAACTATTAGTGTTGTTGTCAACTTTTAAATAAACTGTATTTATTCCTTTACAAACAACCTCGAAGCCTCGAACAGCATCAGGGTAAGTGGTGTTTAAATCAATCTTGGACATGGCTATTGACTGTGCGTCTCTGAAAGTTCTTAACTCTACGATTTTCCTTGAACCTGCATTGCTGTGCTCGTTTACTGTAACAATTTCCTCCTCCACTAACCCGTTGAATTCTGGGCGATAAAGCGACCCCCAAGTGTCTGAAATGAAATATCCATACCCTTCTGTTGAAAACAATACCCTTGCAGTTCCCTTAACTCCAACTGACCCCCCCGCTGTTGGGAGTTTAATTGGCAGTCCATTGCCTATTACAGATGAGCTGTTGTGATTTACTCGCACCTCATATTTAGTGGATAAATTCAAGATGTGAAAGTCCTTTTTTCCCCAAACGCCATTCAGTATTGCTTGAGCGTTCTCATTTTTGAAAACCAATAAATCAGCAGTAACCTCTAGGTTATTATAGTTGCCTCCAGAGGTTATTTCTTGAGTTGTAAATAATGGCTTTTTATCATCCACATATTTCTTTGTAGCAGCTTGCATATCTGTAGTTGGCGCAGGAACTATTGGCGAACTACTGAACGTCTTGACGCCTGCTACAGTTTGCGCAGTCGTCAACCTCAAATACTGAGTGTTAAAATAAGCCAACAAATTAGCCTTAACCGTCGAAAACTTCCACCGCGCCAACTTCGACCCATCAGCACTATCTAGTCCAGCAATCTCATCAGAATCGACAATAGTCTCTTTTTCGAGCGACGCTTTAACTGCCTCCTCAGTAAAATCTCCATCACCGCCAATATCAGGCTTATCGGCTAAATCATTATAACTACCACTAGTGGCAACCAAAGCCAATTCAGGGGGATTTACCAAATCATTATAACTCCCACTAACCGCAACCGCAGCCAATCCCGCAGCATCAGCCTTAGCACTCAAGCTAGTATCCAACCCATCAATAGCCGACTGAGGTATCTTGTCATCCTTATGAAAAAAGCTTTCCCACGACGCCCAAAACTGCGCCTGCGTCGGTTTTAAACCTGTTTTAAACCAGTTCTTTATTGTATTTAAACTTGCCATAATTATTAGTTTCCTGTGAAAATGATATATGCTAAAGTGTAATATGGGGGTCTGTTTTCGTGAGCCTCGCCTGATCCTAATGTATTGGTTTTACCTTTATCGGCTTGAGCATTTGTACCGTGTAGATTATATCTATGATAGTCGCCCTGTCTGTCACCGCTAACTTTAACGGTATTGGAACTATTTACTTGGGTGTTAGTTCCATCATCGACATATGCACCTCCTACGGTGTGAAATGAGTGGCTAGGGAGTTGCGGTATAGACAAACTGACCTCTTTTGCGCCTCCAGTTTTACCAATGGCGTTATAATCTGCAACGTCAGCATCATAACCAACAACAAACCGCCCTTTAAGGTTTGGCCTGCCGTCAATACCATCACATAATTTCCAGCCTGCAGGAATGCTGTTTATAGCACCTGCATACATGCGCACCTCATTAAGAAACAATGCGCTACTCAATGGAAAAATCCTTTTAAAATCAGCCCAAGCCACCGAATTAACGCCTGTTCCAAACGTAGCGTGTCGTCTATAAAATGTTGGCTTTTGATTACCATCTAAAAACAGAATGCTTTCAGTCGTTTGCACAATGACAATCGTGGTCTGAACATTACCACCTTTAAACTCGATCAATTCGCCATCCCAATAGATCACACCATCGGTAACGGTAGAACCGCTCACAACACATCCCTGAACAATGGCTCGGTTTCCTAAAACACTGCCTAAGGACTGCAGTAAATTGTAGTTCTTTTGCATCTCGCTAAAAGTCTGCGTCTCTAAACGATAACCGCCTACTTGATCAAAATCTATTCTATTCATAACTCTAATATTGTGTATCGTTTTACGCCTTCTTTATAAAAATCTACGTGCGCCCTTAATTCATAGGCTTGTGTTGTGGCTATTGAAACAGGCACGAACACATTAAAATCAACCCCTGTGTCACTTGTTTCATCTCTTGAAAAAATAAAGAGCGATCCTAAAAACTCAGGTTTGTTTTCTGCTGGCGTATGGATAAACTTTGCGTCGTACAAATTGCCATTACCTATATAAATCCGCCTTAATTCGGGGTCAAATTTATCATTAAGTGATTTTCTTAAAGAGCAGACCTGACCTGTATGTTCCATCATATACAAGTTGTCAATCCTATTGGAGTGCCAATCGTCATAAATGGAAGCAATGGGAGCGACGCATGTTTTTATGAAGGCCGATAATACAGGCTTCCTTAAAAATGTCGGTAGCAGCTCAACGCCCAATTTTAGAAAGTCAACCCTAAACCACATACGTTATAGTATCAAAATTCACAATCTCATAATAGCCACTTTCAGGCACACGCTTAACGCTGATTCCTGTAGGCGTTCCATAATCGGCAATGGTTGGATCAATCCAACTTGATGATGCCGATACTAAGTGAACATTTACCACGCCTTCTACAGCTTGCAATTTGTCAATCAAATGGGTTAAGATCAATTCGCCATCAAATGGCAATTCCTTCATGTATTCCAATAAGGCGGTTTCAACAGGTTTGCCACCATTTTTAATGCTATTGCCTTGTGAGTCCAGGACTAAGGCATTTCGATAAATAACCAAGTCCAATAATAGCTTATCGGGTAAATTATTAATGACGTTAATATTCGTTCCTGCCCATTTAATGTCCTTAAAATAAGCCACGATACTATTGCGTTGCTCGTCCGTTATTGGCGCTAATTTGCCACCAACTTCGCCCGCTATCTTTACAATGATGCGTCCAACTTCATCCGAATCTGTGACGGCACTTTGTTTAATGATTTTTGAAGCTTCAACCAATTCGGTAGGAATACCTGTATTATCATAATAGTCCTGATCGGTTACTAAATCATGTCCATATTGAAAGGCTAAAGCTTTGGTGCGATACCATTGCAAACGCCCGGACTTTTGTTTATTAATCTGATCGGATATTTCCTTTTTATGTTGACCAAATAGTAACTCTAATAAATAGATAGCATAGGCAATGACATCAAACAATACATTTTCAAAGCTCACTAATGAAAATTGTTGTTCAAAGGTTTGACCTTCCACTAATCCATAAGCTTCACTTATATAGGTATTGGCAATAAAGCCAGTGGTCAATTGATTCTTAATATCGATGCGTGTCCTTGCCATTATTCTACTATAAATGTTGATTCAATAATCATTTCGCCAATACCTGCGTTGTCAATTTCTGCAATGGCTTCATAAGTCAATGCCGTGGCAGGTTCATTAAATGGATTGAAAAATCCGTGTACTATCTTATTTGTTACTGCAGTTGCTTTTACAATGTCGCCAATTACCAATGGATCAGTAATACTGAGGTTGTTCAGCACGGCCATTTCCAACGCATTATCAATACTACCTGTGTATTGTGTTACTTTGTCCAAAAAGGATTGCCCTTGTTTTGTCACATTACTCATAATAGGCTTCAATTTTCACGTTATTGATATTGTACAAATCCAAGGTCTTAATCTTGAGTCCGTCCATTGCAAACTGTTCTCTCACATTATGACGGTATTCCAATAATTCTTCGCCTAATAGATTATCATCAAAACCAATCCCTAAGGTTGGATTCGCTTTAAAATCGTTCGGGTGCGCTATCATGATAAAAGCCTTGTTTTGTTCCAACGTATTGCCAATAACAAACCCGCTGACAATCTTACCCAAAGCGTCACGCACTGGAGTAATCTTTAAATCCAAAACCTCACCGTCGTCATTATTATCAATAACCTGAATTGCCCTGTCCTTCATTATTCCAACTTACCGTTAAACGTTCCTGTAACTGCGCCATTTGGAGCAACTAAACCACTTGTGTACTTAATGGTCGCAGTCTTAACATAAGTATCAATATCGTCAGATAAGCGGGTTGCAAATTCTTCAATTGAAGATTCTTCACGCTGCATCATATCCGTAAGGATGCCGATAATGTTATTTTTCAAATCTGCTTTATTAAGTGCCATTTAATTCGCTTTTAAAATCTGTTTAAATTTGGTGGTCAATTCTTCTATTTTTAATACCGTCGGAGGTAAAGCGGTTCCACTAGGTCCCACAGGTGTAAAAACCTTAAACTCCTTTAATAATGTGGTCAACAAATCAAACAGTTCATACAAACCTGTGTTTTCATTTTTAATCATAACCTTTTGATCGGTGCTGTCTATTAAAAAATCCAATCCGTTTTGCTTGTAGCTTATCTTTTCAACTTCATCCACTTTAATAATGGTCAGGTTGTCCAGTTGTCCTGTCAAACTCATCATTAAAATAGTGCTGCCAACTTTTGGTACCAGCATGAAATAATCCCCACCTTCAGTAATTGTCGCTTTCAATTTGACATCACTCAGCACTAAACCACTGGCTAATTGTACTGAGCAATGATCATCTTGAACCGCGTTAACTATGGCAGTTATTGGGAGATTTGGATTTGCGCCCACAATCTCCCTTAGCTTTTTTTTAATCTCGCTTAATTCTGCCATATTTATTACCCACGAAAGTGGGTATCTCTCTTTTTATTTAACTCAACTTTATTCCTGGTGTTATCGTCCTAACGCCACCCGCTTCACTAACCGTCGTAGTGACGGACTTCACATAGTAATAAGCGGTTTTATCAGGGTAATCTTCATCTTTTATGCGTGCTGAATAGGTAGGTTTGACCATGGGGATTAGCCACGTATCATATGTGCCTTCGTAACCTGCAGCACTTTGTTTTAAAACTTCCGCATTGGCGATACGCTTCATGGATGCCTGATCCATTGCGCCAACTTTTAAAGTAACTTTATCGCCTCCAGTAGTACCTGAAACGACTTTCCGAACATTGCCTTTAATGTCCGTGCTTTCAATTGTGACTTCTACTTTAGAATCTAATTTGTTCTTATACTCTAAACTGGAGCTTTCAATATTGTACTGCATGGAATACAGAGCTTCGCCGCCCTTTTCCAAATAGGGGCTATGAATGTGCAGCTCCTTTTTTTCTGCATTGAAATAAATGTTGGCCTTAGTTTCTTCCTGCAGCTTTTTCAAAACATCATAAGCCGTAGCTTGATGGATTGTAAATTTTTCATAATTGATATCGTAATCGCATTTTAAGGTAAATGAGGGGTCAATTTGATTGATAAGATATTGTGCCACTTTTGGTAATGATGTCGGTTTCATTTCAATATCTGCCACACCTTTTCTAAAAAGAAATAAGGAATCTTCACACAGTATTTTTAAAGAACTATCATTAACGGTCACATCTTGAACATAGCCAACAAACTCGGTTTGCAAATCATTGTCATAGCCTAATTTTATAAGTACCTCCGTGCCACGTTCCACTTTGCCTTCTAGTTGTAAAACTTCATTCATAACCGCTTCGGGCAAAACAATAGTTGCAGTATCTGATAAGTTGTCCACGCTTGAGATGATTTCACATTCGGCCATAAGTGCCAACTGGTAGCGTTCGCCCTTAGTTTTAAATTCAATGTACCAGTCAATGTTAAGCATGTCATTTTTAATTAAAATGGAAAAATTGTCAACACATTTTGAATTGTCGTCTAGGTCGGTTGTGTTTCCGAATCCCACTAAACCAATCATCCCGATCAGTAAAGCAATGAACGCTGCTTTCGCTTTCATAAAGTTTTTAATCGTCTAATTTCAATAGTAACTTATAATCAAAATCACTGTAGGCTTTAATCTCGTAGGCCTGTACGTTTTCGCCCTTTGTAAATGGAAAACTGAACTCTTCAATAACAATCTGATTGATGCCTAATAATTGTAATGGCTCACAAAACACCTTTAAAGACTTTGGAGCGGTCATAAAATTTCTAAGCTTTTCAAAATCCGCTATTGGGAAACATTCGGAAACATTACCTGTCAATATGGATCCAATCAAAACACCTGTAATTGTGATTTCGTAATCATCCTGCGTCCATCTTTCTTTGATGGTACCACCCAATGAGATCCCGCCTGTTTGTGTGCTTTTCGCCTTGGCTACATGTCTACGCACAATGGAGTTCTTACCATTGATAGAAATCATAGGCTCATAAGGCAGCAAGTAATTCACACCGTCATCGCCTTTAAATGAAAAGGGAAAAAACTGATCTGCAGTATTCAATGACTTATCAGCTGTCCATATTTCAGCGTTAAAATCGGCGTCTATTTTATGAATCCCTTGTTTGTCCCTAAACCCTAAAAAAGGAATAGGAGGCAACACATGTTTCATCAATTCATTTTGAACTGCAGTAAACCTAGGTATGCTGTCAGTTACTTTTGATCCCATGATGGCCGAGAATATAATGCCTGCTTTATCTGTTATCATTAACTTCCTGCTGTTGTGGCCATAGCCAATGTTCGTAATAAGGCATCTGTACTTTGATCCTGCATTTGTTTTGCACTGTCTTTAAAATCTTTGCCCTGAATGTTCAGCACATCAATCAATGACTTAATGCTAATCGTGATATAATTATGTTTGGTACCACCTGTAGCAATAGCTGTATTTGTTTTCGTGCCTTCGCCTGATCCGTCGCCACCTAAACCGCCACCGCCCATATGAGCACCTGCAATAGTAGGATTGGCAATACCACCTTCATCAACTTCCAACTCTGTTTTCATTTTGATGGAGCCCGCAGCTTTTCCAAAGGATTTAGCGGCTTCAATAGCAGTTTCAGACACTTCTTTAGCCTGATCAATAATTGCTTTTTTACGAGCTTCAGTATTGGCTTCTATTTGGGCAATCATTTTTTGATTTTCGGAACTGTTACCTAAGCCAACAGCCTCCTTAAATTCATACCACCCTTTTTTAATCAAATTAATCCCGATCATAAATCCATTAACAAGCGTCATAAATTGAAGCTTTGCGCTGGATATGAATAGTTCAAATAAGAGCTTACCACCGTTTACCGTGTGTTCCCAAGCTTCGCCCCAACCTTCTGTTTTCAATACCACCCAAGCAATGGCAGCACCAATGGCTATTATAATTGCAGGGATTAGGAATATAGGCGACATAGCTACGTTTAATGCCCATTGCACACCCGTCCAAATACTTGTGGCCGTCGTGACAATTCCTGTCCAGAGAGCTTGCATTTTAGTAGCACTGGTTACAAAGCTGATCACGCCACCAAAACCGCTAAAAATTGGGATCAGGTTGGAGATGTCAAAAGCCATAGCCCCTAATTCAGCGGCATAGCCTAATGTTCCGCCTGTGGCTTCAAATAAGCTAATTTTAAGATTATCAATGTATGCTTTCAAACGCTTAGCTTTCTCCGCAGGCGCATCCATAACAATTGCCGCCTGCTCATAAGCTGTATTGGTGTCGGTAATTTGTCCTTTTAATTGTTCCTGCGCATCAATACCACTAATCAAGGCTAAGGCTGAGTTGCTGTTGGCACGTCCAAACAACTTGGTCACTAAAGCCGTATCATTCATGATTTTCTTTAATGGCTTTAACCGTTCGGTAAAGTCAAGGGTTTTATCGCCCAAAACGTTCACGTCAACCCCTGCAGCTTTTAATTCCTTTTGAATGTCTTTTGGTAAAAATCGACCTGTGGACAATATGGCTAAGGTGTTCCGCAAGGCAATACCACCTTCACTACCACGTTGCCCTGCTTTATCCAATACCTGTATAGCTGCTGCATGTTCTTCAAAGCGAAGGCTAGCGGCCTTGGCGGCCATACCTGATTGTTCCAGTGCAGCCTTTTGTTGTGGCAGTTCCGCAGAACCTTCTTTAGCTGCAGCAGCCATAATGTTCATCATGCGCCCCATTTCTTCAGTAGCTTTCATTGGGTCCTCCAATGACACTTGGTACTGGTTCATGGCCGTAGTCAAAACGTCCGTAGCTGCGGTAACGTTCCCGCTCATTCCTTTACTTAATATCTGAATATGATTACCCATGCCCTGTAAGGCTTTAGGAGCTTTACCAAGTTCAGGAGTTAATTGAGATAGGATGAGCTTGTAAGCTTCTACACCGTCGGCAGCGTCGCCACCAAAAGTTTTGGAAGCTTCACGTGCGTAACCTTCAATTTCTTTAAGCTTATGACCTGTAACGTCTGTAATTGCTGATAGGTCGGCTAAGGAGGAACTGAGTTTTAATCCTGGTGCTGATAATGAACTTAACCCTGCAGATGCTGATTGTATGTTTTGCACAAACGCATTAATGCGCATGCCTGAAAACTTGGAATTGATCTTATCCATGGCATTGCCAAACTTAACACCTAAGGTGTTGACGTTTTTATTAACCAAATTGACGCCTTTATCCAAACGCTCAACGGACGCAGCGACTTTGTCGGCATCCGATTGAAATTTAAGAATGTAGTTAAGCGTATTATCCATTTTGGTTTGTTGACAATAGGATGTTTAAGATTCTGGATTCTCCAGTTTTCGTATGTATTGTAATGATTTCACTTCATGCGCCCATTCCATATCCGTGAGGCTGTCAGGGTCATTTATGCCGAAATAGTAACGCAATTGTGCGTTACTAATTCGGATAAAGTCATTGGGGTTTACTACTGCAACCTCTAAAGCTTTTCCAAGCTCGACTCAGCAATTTGAATGATGCTTGCGAGTTGACCACTGGCAGACATGAATAATGAGTCCTTAGTTTTGATCTCGTCGTCGCCAGCAAGCCAGCAATTTTCAAGGATGTACTCGTTAAACTTCATCGGGTCTTGTGCGCCAACCTTACTTGCATAACTCAGCGTTTTACGGTCAGGACTTCGTAGATAAGCAACCTTATCTTCAACGTTCAGCTTAAAAACGGCTTCGTGCTGTTTTTTCCAAGTATCAATTTGTTCTTGTGTGATTTCTGACATTAGATTACGTTTTTGATTTTTAGACATACAAACGGCAGTGTCACTTCCATGAACTTATCGCCTTGCTTTAACTCTTTGGCAGCTTCCGTAAAACGAATGCCCATTGCGCGATCTGTAACCAACATATCGCCAGCACTTGGATTACCATAAGCAAATAAACCATCTAACGATAAGCTTAAAACGCTTCCTTTACCTGCTTTAACCAAAGCTTCATAATCAGATTGCAACATGGAAATCTCCCCTTCATAGGCAACGTTTCCACTTTGTATTGCTACAGGATAACGGCCTTTGGCATAAATGGCTTCACGCTCTATTTTCTCACTGTACTTTACAGAGCGAATCCCTGTAATATCCTGACCGCCTAGCAAAAGGGTTAGGTCAGCCCACTCGTATTGTCTACTATTGAATGCCATAGTTAATTATTGTTTAGTTCAACCGAAAAGCCCAATAACACCTCAATGAACTCAGCGTAACCTTTAGGTCTCACTTTCAATGTCATTTCAATGCGGTTTGTGGCTGCCACGTTGTTGGTTAGATTAAATGCTGCCTTAACGCCTGTATCCTCAGGATTGCTACTGTCTTTTGAGAGCTCGCCTCTATCGGTCATCAAAATGGAGATTTCACGTTCCACATTACCTTCTACGTCTTTTGCGTAAATAGGGTCAATGGTTCCAGAGTTGGTCAAGTCAAAATCATTTTGGATTTCATTGCTCAAGATGTTATGGGCAATTCTGAACGCTTTGTCGATCACTCGACGTCTGGCTAACTTTTGATAGTCATCAGCAATGTCCGTCGCCAATATGCCATCAACAATATAATAGCCTGATTTTCTTGCATGTGTTCTAAAGGTCATGTAACCTTTATCATGAAGAGCCTCTACGTCATACTGTTCTACAGGTTCATCCACAATAAAAGCGGTCAGGGTTTTTAACGCGCCTAACTTTACTTTAGCAGGGCTTTCCTGTACACTGATCTTTGCCAATCTACCCGCCAATACGCTTGTAGATGCGCCGTTAACGGTCACGTCGCCTGTTCTTTTTTCGGTATTACCGATGAAGATGCCGACGCGGTTATTGCTTTCTGCAGTCAAGTCAGCAAGATCAATGGCATTGCCGTTAAAGCCGTAGCCTTCCAGTACGACAAAAATCGGCGTGTAATCCTGAGCGGTTACATTTTCGGCCAAAGTTTGTGCAAGTGATTTCGCAACCACAACATCCGCATCAATCCCTGCAGTAATGACAGACACATAAGATACATCAGGAGAAAAGGAGGTAAACAATGCAGTCAAACGACCATTGGAAGCGTCCAACAATAATTCAGCTGGAGTTCTTCCAGTCGCCACTGCAGGTGCAAACCAATCGCTTAATTTGTCAGTTTTTGCAAAACCCATGAGCCAAAGCTCTGTGCCTTCGCCAGCCTCTTCGTAGAATTTTCGCAACCACGTGTAAAGTGTGTAATTGTTGACATCTGGGAGGATGCCTAATTTTGCTACGTCACTCATTCCTTTGAGTGTGTAGGGTGTGTTTAAATCAAATTTATCGACAACAGCAACTGCTGAGGCTAACAAACCAAAAACACCGTCAGCAGATGGTACAACTGTACCAATATTGCCATTATCGAACTTAATATTTATTCCTGGTAACATAGTATTGTTTTAACCGTTTATAATTCCTTTTTTTAAACAGCTTTTAAAGCTTCAATCTTAGCTTCGCCAGCCTTTTTAACTGACTTTGCAGTTTCGCCTTCCAAAGCTTTTTCAACAGCTTCAACTGTCTCTAATTTTTCAAGAGCTTCAATTCTCAACTTCGCTTGAGCCATTGGGGTCAAGGTTTCAGAAGCGATTTGTTGATCAACTTTATCAGATTTAGCGTCTGTTTTTGGAGCTTCATCTTTTGAAGCTTCAGTAGCTGGATTTGGTTTTAGGCTTTTCACCTTTTTAGCCTTTACTTCACTAATGACTTCATCAACCATTAAACTGCCTCTCGTCACTTCTTTGATCGCTTTGTTTTTCAAACCGCGAGCGTGAACATGAGCGTCTTGGTCTCTAAAAAACTTAACACCATCCGAAGTTTCGTGATAGCTTTTTAAGTCTGGATTTTGTGTGAAAACGTTGTTTTTCATGAATGTAATTTTATAGTTTGTTATTTTAAAATGAGTTTTTTGGCAATCCCAAAGGCAAAGTATCCAAGGCAAATCCCACCAATCCAAGCCAACATTTTAATGTACCATGGCACATAAGGATAGGGTTTGGTTGTAAGCTGTTTTTGTAAGTCCAAAAGTTGCCGTAACATGGTCGTTTCCTTTTCCAAGTAGGTTATGCGCTGTTTATATGCGACACATTCACAAACGGCCTCAATATTATCGCCTGAGCGTTTTAGGCTAATGGTGCTATGGCCTATTGTTTTCTTAACTGGGATATCCGTTAATTCCGAAAATGGCAACGTGATAAAACTCACGGCACCTGGTATCGTGATGGTAGTATCTTTTTTATGATACTTGACTTCTGTCCACGAGCTGTCTTTAACCGTGTGAATGGTTTCCGTCGATGGCTTAACCGATCGGCATCCTGCCAAAACGGTAAATAACATTATATATAAAAGGAGCCTTAACATGCTACTATTTCTATTTCAAAGTTGGAGGGCATAAGTGCCAATAAATCTGTAAGTGTAGCCTTGCTACTTGTGACGTCTTTTAAACCGTCCTTATTTAGGTCTGCTAGTCCTTTTCCGACTAGGATGCAACCGAGAATGTCGGTGTAATAATTGCCTGCATGGATCAATATCAATGATCGGTCAGGCACGTTGGTCAAATGAAAATGGTTTTTGAATCTTGCACTGTTACGTCGCACTACTTTATACGTGCCTTCAGGAATGCAGCTTACTTGAAACTGGTTATTCTTCCAAGGCAATTCAAGCGTATGACAAGTGTAAACAACACGTTTTCCATCAAGAACAAAGAGTCTGCCCAAGGTTTGTTTTTTACCGTGATCGTAACGCTCTATTTTAATTCTTAAACTCATTTTTCTTTGCCGTTTAGCTGTTTAAACTTTCGTATTTCTTCAATCAGATCAGAGTTGGAATCTTTCAGTTTCTTCATCTCTATCAATAATTCAGAGTTCATGACCATCAGTTGCCTGTATCTATCCTCTAATGCCATGATTTCTTTCACGGCTTGCGCCAATCTCATCGACATATCATCAAGTACACCTTGATAATAAGAAGAGGTTTTGATCTCGTTGTCCAGTTCCATGGACTTCAATTCGCGCTTTGTTTTGGCGCGACTTCCAAACCACGCAATTAAAGCGGTAACTAGTGGAATGAGGTATGGGGATAGTTCTTGCATAAGTAAAAAAGAAGGCTACTGCTACACGCAGTAGCCTTACAGTTAGATTTGGGGATTGCTTATCTGATTGCTCCAATTTTACGAGCCATATAAGGCACTGCTATATAGTAGTGTCTATATGCCAATTCGTTGGCTTGGCCTCGCGCCGTTGGCTTGTCAAAATATTGACGTGTTACGCCAGTCTTTTTGCCAATCGCTTCTTTTACGAAGATTACTGAACCTTCAGTATCGCCAGACTCAAGGATCGCTCCGTATGGCTTTTTAACACCTAAAGCTGTGTACTTTGGGAATTCCCCTTCGTAGGTATGTATTTCAAAACCTGCTACAACAGGGTTTGGTTTCCCTTTAGCATAATCAACGAGTTGATTACCGAAGTTTTTACGATCCAATAGTAGGTCGTTCCAGTGATCGTTGGTCAACACCAAACGGCATTGTCCAAAACCTTTGCAACGTCTTTTGGCTGCAACTAAATCCTCATAAGTAAGGATCAAACGGCCAGTTGAATCTGTTTGTGCATCAGCACCACCAGTTACAACTAACACAGGCGTGTTTGGCGTGTCGCCCGCTGGAGCAATGCTGTGCAACGCCTTTTGAAACTTCGCAACTAGCATAGCACGGATGTGCGACTTCGTCACTTGGTCAATTTTGTCATAAGACGCACCCATAACAGCATCATCAGAAACGCTTGTCACTTTAGTCTGCAATTTGTCTAAAGTGATTTCGATGGTTCCATCTTCGTACTCCTGTACTGCAATTGGGTAAGTTGTATTGTTGATCAATACATCTACTTCAAACTCTGTAGTAGGAACGTAGATTTTGTTTTGCTCGGTCAATGTACCCGCGTTGATTTGCGTTACATCGGCGGCAATTTCTGGAATACCTTCAAGGAAGGTAGCCATGTCTGCATTAGTTAGGTGTTCAATGATTCGACCTAACCATATTTCTGGGAAATTTGCTGGCATCTTTTATTTAGTTTTTTGGGGTGAATAATGCTTGATAAGCCTCTGGGGTTTCAGCTTTGAATTTCAATTGTGCCTCCAAAGACAACTTTTGAAAGTCCTCAGCGGTTTTAACCTCTGACGCTCCACCAGTGTTTAAAATCTGTGCAGCTAATG
Organism: Gelidibacter sp.; assembly: GCF_053579655.1. NCBI lineage: Bacteria > Pseudomonadati > Bacteroidota > Flavobacteriia > Flavobacteriales > Flavobacteriaceae > Gelidibacter > Gelidibacter sp. The sequence goes on from NZ_JBMDWE010000021.1 coordinate 44,010, forward strand.
AAGCTTTCACTGGGAAGGCCTCTAATGTCGAATCCAATAAAGATTCGTTGGCAATACCTAAGTTGACAAAGTCTTGCTCTTTTGGAGCTAAAGACGGATTGGCTTTAATGGCAAGTTTCACCTTGTTTTTAATAGCCTCAATCTTTGCCTCTTCTTGGGCTTGTGTGATTGCTGATAGCTTTAATGTAGCCGCGTTACGCTGTGCTTCCAACTCAACAATCTTTGCGCTCAACTCTGCGCCTTCGTGCTCTAATTCATCAGCTTTAAAGCCTAATGCTAAAGCAGCTAATACAGTTAATGTAATTTTCATATTTATTTCGGGTTTTTTCGGTGTGTTCGGTACTTCTTCAAAGTCAACTGGTAATACAGATAAGCAAAGCGTTTGTGCTTCCTGATCAGATAGTGGCGTTTTAGAACCATCCATATACAGACGGATAGAATTGGCATTGCTTGGAACTGCAACAATGGAGACTTCATAAAGCTCACATTTTTCTAAGATCAGTTTACCAGCAATCAGTTTTAAGTCTTCACGATTGAAGACAATTCCCATACTACAGGAACTGATAAAACCACGCTCAACTTTGCCCTCAATAACAGTTACGTTACTATCCTCACTATCAAATAAGGGTTCACCAGAAAGCAAGCCTTTGTCTGCCTTGACATTCACCCATTTTCCCAATACGCCCTGCGTACTGTTATTATGGGAGTCAAGCATTACTGGATTCTTCTTGAACCGTTTTAAGCTAATGCCAGATGTAGGGATAGAGAATCCGTAACTGTTAGTGGTTTGTTCATCATTGAAGATGAAGGGCTTTTTTGACATCTTACTTCATAATTGTTTTGTTATTGTTGACTAAGTCAGAGGACAAATATTGACTTTATAAAAGCGGGGTGCAAAAAGTTGAGAACAGCGGTAACACTAATGTTAATAAGGGTTACACTCATGTAACAGAGGGTTTCAGGTTTTTCATTTAAGGGTCAAATAATGGCACTTTTGCTTGAAACAAGTGTTAAAAATGGGATTAAAGAAAAAGGCTGCCGAGGAGTATGCTAAGATGTTATTTACAGATAAGTCTCAGAAACTTACAATTAAGGAAATTGCTGAACGTGCAGAGGTTCGACCAAACACGGTTAGTAATTGGATTAAAAAAGGCGGTTGGGAAAAGCTTCGTAAATCCTTGATGATTACACGTCAAAATGTAATCAGCGACTTATACGATCAAATTGAATGGCTAATTAACGATATAAAGACGCGCGACATTAAAGTTGCAACGGCTCAAGAGTCAAACACCATTGCGATTTTAACCACATCCATCAAACGCCTGGAGACGGAAACTTCAATTGCAGAAATATTTGAGGTAGGCACTTCATTATTGGAATTTGCTAAACCTATGGACTTTGAACTTTATCAAAGGTTGATTCCTGTTTTTGACATGTTCATTAATTCAAAACTGAGCTAATGAGCAAAGCTGAAGATAAAAAGTACTTAGCCCTCTGGAAGCAATATAGAGACAATTCGGCAAAGGCAACACCGATTGATTTAAATGAAACGCCAGCCGAAAAGCAGAAGCGTATTGCAAACTTAGAAGCCAATCCTAAGCAATGGGAAAAGTATTATTTCCCCAATTACTGTACGTCAGATTTTGCGCCTTTTCACATCAAGTTTACCAACCGCATCATTAAAAACCCTGAGTATTACGATGTCATATCGTGGGCGAGGGAGTTAGCAAAGTCGGTCAGTATTATGATGGTAGTTTTATACTTAGTCTTGACATTAAGAAAAAGCAACGTGTTATTGGTTTCAAACAATCTTGATAACGCCAAACGCTTACTATTGCCATACAAGGCTATTTTAGAAAGTAACAACCGTATTATTAATGATTACGGCATCCAACAAAGCATTGGAAATTGGGAAGCGGCCGAATTTATAACCAAAAAAGGCGCAACCTTTAGAGCTCTTGGAGCTGGACAATCTCCGCGTGGAACTCGTAACGATGCTAAACGCCCCGATGTCATTCTCATTGATGATATTGATACCGATGAAGAATGTCGAAATCCTGACCGTATTACTGATAAAATCAAATGGATTGAGGAGGCACTATATCCTACACGATCAACCTCAGTGCCTTTATTATGGTTGGCAGCGGGTAACATCATTGCAAAGTATTGTTGCATTACCGAAATGGCTAAAAAAGCCGATAATCATGATATTATCAACATTAGAGATAAGGACGGTAAAAGCACATGGCCAGCAAAAAATACTGAAGAACTTATTGATCGGGTTTTATCAAAGATTTCATGGAGTGCCCAACAAAAAGAATATTTCAACAACCCAATAAGTGAAGGCGACACGTTCAAAGATTTGATCTATGACAAAGTGCCACTATTGCGCACTTGTGATCAGGTGGTTATTTATGCCGATCCATCCACCTCAAACAAAGACCGTGGACGCAATAAACAAGCGTCGCACAAATCAGTAGTCGTGGTGGGTTCAAAAGGGCGTAAACGCTACTTATACAAATGTTGGGTAGAACAGACCAGCAACGCAAAGTTTGTAGACTGGTTGTATGAATCTTATTTATGGGTGAAGGAACAAAAGGTGGACACCGTTAGAGTATCCATCGAAAACAACTCCCTGCAAAATCCACATTATGAACAGGTCATTTTACCATTGATCTATCAAAAGGCAGCAACCTACGGGTTCACTTTACCAATTACGCCAGACACGCGCAAAAAGCCTGATAAGTTTTTCAGGATTGAAGGCACGCTGGAACCACTCAATCGTTTGGGCAATCTGATTTTCAATATTAAGGAAAAGGAGAATCCGCACATGATCCGTATGCACGATCAAATGATTGGAGTATCAGAAAAAGCAACGGTTATGGATGGCCCCGATGCGCTTGAGGGCGGTTGCTGGCTTATTCAAAATAGGGAGGTTTCAAAAACCACCACTTATAAATTCGGATCAATCAATTCAAGACGCTATTAAATATGTTTTTAAAGGAAGAAGATTTAGGCAGCACCATGTATGGATACCTAATAGAACAAATAACCGAGGGCAACGAGACCATTACGGATATCGCCATGGCAGCCGCTGAGGAAGAAGTAAGAAGTTACCTATCGGGCAACAATAAACGCGAGTGGATAGATGGGCGACTGCGCTATGACGTGGACGCTATTTTATCCGCTCAAGATGATGCACGCAATAAGTTAATTGTGAAACACACCGTCACGATTGCCAAATGGTGGATTGTTGATTTGTGTAATGCCGACATCATCTATGAGCAGGCCAAGGAACGCTACGACCGTACTATTGGCTGGCTTAAACAATTAGCCAATGGCGAAGTGAATTTAAGCACTTTACCAACTTTAGACCCTGAGGAATCAGCAAACCAACACAAGCCGTTCAGCTTCGGGTCACGCAAAAAATTTAACCACGAGTAATTATGGCACGTAAAAGAAAGAACATACAATTGGCGAACGTCAAAACCAACGTCAAAGCCCCAAAGCTATCGCCTACCATTGTAAAAAAACATGTGGCACGGACACGTCAGGATATTCAATCCTGGAACAGAGGCTTACAGTTGACCAATCTTGAAGACAATCCGAAGTGGCACGCCATCCAACAATTGTTTAATGAGATTAAGCTGGATGCCCTTGTGACTTCGCAATATAATAACCGCCAACTAAAAGGACTGGCGCAACATATCATTTTGAAAAAGCCCAACGGCGATATCGATACCGACCAAACGGCATTTATCAATAATGCCAATTTTGTCAATGACATTAACCGTCATATTCTCGATAGTAAATACTATGGCTATTCCTTAATTGAATTCGCTATTAATGAGAATGACCAACTAGGCGTTGAGTTGATTCCACGCACGAATATTGATCCAACAAACGGTGTCATCTATCCAGACTATACCGAGGATAAAAAAATCTTTTATAGAGATACTGCAGAATACGGAACCTGGTTATTAGAGTTTGGCGAAAAGAACGATTACGGCCTATTTAACGCAGCGGTACCACACGTTTTATTTAAACGCTTTGCCCAAAGCTGCTATAGTGAATACTGTGAGATTGCAGGCATCCCGCCAAGGGTTATGAAAACCAACACGCAAGACCCATCAGCTGTAGCACGTGCGGAACAGATGATGACGGACATGGGTTCAGCCTCGTGGTTTATCATTGATGAAAGCGAAGTGTTTGAATGGGCTAACGCCAACAATGGCACAGGCGAGGTGTATATCAGTTTGATTAACCTATGTAACAATGAATTGTCTTTATTGTTTACAGGTGCTGTGATTGGTCAGGACACCAAAAACGGCAGCCGTAGTAAAGATGAGAGTGGGCAGGACATGTTACAAACGCTTGTAGATAGTGATCTTGGATTACTCGAACGCGAGTGGAATACCAAGGTTATTCCTGCCCTGGTTAAATTGGGATTCCTGAAAGGCGAATTAACCTATGCTTATGACAAGGCTGAGGACTTACAGGAACTTTGGAAGATGACCAGCGAAGCCTTGCCGTATTATGAAATGAAAACCGAATGGATGAAGGAGAAGTTTGGATTGGAAATTGAAGGCAAACGCGCCCAACCGATGATGAACAACCTAAACCTTGGTGCCGATTTTTTCGCCTAAGCCCTGAATCCTACTTCAGGGCTTTAAATGGCCGCTTAGATGAATTGTACAGTTGCACCTGTGACGATTGTAACCATGTACCCGAGAGTTTAGGACTGGCCATAAATCCACGATTTAAAAAGCTTTTAAAGACGGTTGAAACTGCGTTTAAAAAACTGTATGACAATAAAGGTTATAAACCCGAAGACTTAGCAGAAACTCCCGAGTATCAGGATTTGATTTTCGAGACCAACAGCGTTATATCACGTGTTTTTAAGGATAATGATTTATCGCCAAAAATGCTCAAGAGTTTGGAGGAAGATGTGTTTTACTTTTCAAGTCTAAAATCACACGCGCAACTCTTTGAAGCGTCGCGCTTATTGATGACCGATAAGAAAGTCATCAAGTCCTTCACGCAATTCAGCAATGATGCAAAACAGGTTAAAGCTAATTACAACGAGAATTATTTAGAAGCTGAGTATGACTTCGCCGTAGGATCAGTGCAAATGGCAGAACGTTATGATAAGTTTAGTGATAGTGATAGATACTTATTGCAATATCGAACCGCAAATGATGAGCGTGTAAGAGCTTCACACCAATTGTTGCATGACATTACCTTACCAAAAGCGGACGTGTTTTGGGATAAGTATTTCCCACCTAACGGCTGGCGTTGCCGTTGTACCACGGTTGAAGTTTTAGCCAGGGACAATGAAGTCAGCGATAGTAAAATAGCCAATGATTTAGGCGACACGGCCACTACCGAGATAGGCAAAAACAACAAAAACAAGTTGCAGATATTTAGGTTTAATGCAGGGAAACAAAAGGTTGTTTTTCCGCCTGAGCATCCTTATAGTAAAGTTGCTGGTGCCAATGAAGCCGTCAAAAAACCAAAACGCAAATAGCCATGTTTAGCGAACTACTAAAAAATATCATTAAAGATGTCGGAGTTGATTTGACCGACGCCTTTGACCGCAACTTTGAAAGCAAGTCTTTTTTTAACAAGAAATGGCCTGACACCAAACACGCCAATAGCCGCGGCTCTTTATTATTGCGAACAGGACGATTACGGCGAAGTATTAAAAGCAACCAACGCAACGGCTCAATTAACTGGAGCAGTAATTTACCCTATGCCAGCACGCACAATGAAGGTGGCGAAATTGTAGTAACTGCCAAAATGAAAAGCTTTTTTTGGGCGATGCATTATAAAGCTGCAGGAGCAGTTCTGTATAGCGTCAAAACAAAATCGGCTGCCAAAACCCAACGCAACACTAAACTAAGTGCTGAGGCTGAAAAATGGAAGGCTATGGCACTAATGAAAGTAGGTGCGACTATGGAGATTAAACAACGGCAGTTTATTGGCTGGCATCCACAGGTAGATGTGAAAATAAAAAAGATAGTGAACCACAATCTCAACGAAGTGAACAAAGCAATTATTAAAAAACTGAAACCCTGATTATGGAAGATACGCTCAACAGCATTATAGCCAAAATACAAGCGTCCAACAAGGCAAAATACGTTGATGAAGATTGGGGGCAATTGGACTATTTTAGTCCAAACTTCCCTGTGCAATGGCCTTGCGTATTAATTGATATCAGTAATGCGGGTTTTGCAAACATTGGTAAGGATAGAACTGCAAACCCTGTGAATAGACAAACGGCCGATACCATGATATCCATAACCGTCGCCAATCTTAAACTGACCAATAGCAGTGGACGTGCGCCAAGCACCCAAAGAGACCAGGCGTTTAGTATTTGGAAATTAACTCAGGACATTCACGAGCTATTGCACGGCTGGAACCCGACCGCCATAACAGGCAAATTGATACGTACAGGAATGCAACGCACTAAGCGGGATGATGGTGTGCAGGAATATACGGTAACGTACAGTTTAGGGATGACTAATGTTTGATTTCGACAAGCTCAACCACCGTTTAAAACATTGAAAGTTGACTGTCTTCTATAGCTTGTATTTCCTTGAGTTGTTTGACTACTGGCGTGCCTAATATCTCATACAAGGTTTTACGGCTAATGAAAAATTTAGGATAGATATAATTACGATGCACCACAGTAACAGGGATATCTTCGGTTTTTACACTGTTGTAATAATCGAGGATAATCTGATAACGTAGGAGTTTGTTCTTTTTAGTACCGTGGGCTTGTCGCTGACATCTTGTCATATAGACAAAAATAGTAATTATATTGAATATTGCAAGTGAAAAAATTGAGCATAAAAAAAGCACTCATTGAGTGCTTTGTTCTATTTGTATAATTTGAATGAGTTCAGGAGCTTCAAATGGCATGTCTTTGTGATAGATTGCGATTTCATTCCTGTACCCACTTACAAGTTGACATCCAAGCCATTTTGTTTTTGATCCATCAAACACTTCGTAAAGATCACGGAAACTTGCGTAATAAGGCATGGTCATCATAACCCTAAGAAGCCAATCAGGAACAGCTACAAGTATTTCATCAGCATGATACCCATGCTCACACAATTTAAATACAGACTCTCCAATTCGGTTGTTCAAACCCAATACAAAGTCTTTAGTAATTGTGATATGACTTCCTTTTTTTATTTCCTGCATTAGTTTGACCAATTATAAATGTTCCAATTTCCATTTGCGTTTGACATTCTTACATCAACACCTATCGCTTTATTTTGAACAGTACGATATTTAAAGCTCTCTATATTGTCAGCTGTTGAAGAATCAAGAAATTGACTTTTCCAAATGTCAAACAAATATTCAAATGAACCATAAACCTCCTGAAAACTATATGAATCTCCATATAATGAGAAATTAACAGTAACGCATTTGCTACAACCGTTTGACAGTTGCTCCTGACGCTCTTCTGTGGTTAGTTCAGATTGAATGTAATAATATGAAGCGGAGTTTGATTTAGGACGAGTTTTAGTTTTATAATGCTCATAGCTGATAAGTGAAGAGTTTGCAATGATATCTGCATAATTCCTAGCATTAATACTGTCAAGCTTATTGACCTTGTTATTGATTGCTTGGTAAGCTTCATCTGTAAGATTATAACCGTCTTGAGCGGTTATTGATAAAGTGAATAGGAGTGATAATGTGAGTAGTATTCTTTTCATGGCTGTGAATTTATGATTGTAGATTGTTAATCAAATATACGTACTTTTAAATGATGTTTAAAAAGGCTTTAAGTTTTGTAAAAGAGCTGCTAATAATTATTGGCATAGCAGCTCTATGTGATTTAATTACTTGGTTTGTTTTAACGTATTGCATTTAGCGTAATTCTCCCGCCACTCGTTCAGGTCAACTCTTGTAAATACCGCGTCAAGATATTCAGCGGTGTAATTTTCCAAAAGGCTTTTGAGGTTGTCATGTACTTTCATTCTACACCCCATTTCTATACTTATCTGAAAGAAGCAATCCAATGACCTCAGATAAATAGGAGACATCTTTAATTCCCATTTGATTCAGCTTAGACTCTGTTAATGGAGATTTATCTATAATGACCAATTCTAAAATAAGATGTTTAATCATTAATCCTGAATCTCCGTTTGATTTGGACAGGGCGTTAAAAAAGTGTAGCCCTTTTCCATATACTATTTGGGCGATGCTGTTATTACTTAATTTTACTTCTGAAAAGTATTCCATGATTGTTGTCTATTTAAGTCTTAATCGTGTTTATCCTGCATTTAAATGCTATTTAATAAAAGTTTCTATGGATCAATCCACAGTTGGAACAGAAGACATCGCCGTCCTTTTCTTTGATTGGCATTTCTATCTCGCATTCAAAGCAGTGCATCCATTCGGTTTTATCTATTGACTTTGGTTCTGCTGTTGGCTTATTGAACCAACGCCTTATAATATAGCTTCTAAGAATACTAACGGCGGTAAAGAACACAGTAACCTTGAAATTCTTAATTGGCGTACTGGCAATGTCCAAAATGGGAAATATCGCAAAGGTAGCAATGAGCGAAACGATGAAGCCAATAACTGTACTGGTAGCGACTTCAATTAGGGATTGGAGTTTTGTTTGCATTAGGCGTTATCTTTATAAAAATCGTTAGCGGCTTGGACTAATACTCTGACGGCATCATTTTGATCCATCACATCTACTAAGGCACATATAAGGTCTGGAAGACTACCAAGTAGGGTTGCATCTATAGTGCCGTCTTTATTTACTTTGATTTTAAATTTTGGTTGTGACATGGTTATTTTGTTTAAGGTTATTAGTATCGTTGACTACAGTTGTTTTAGTTTTATTTTTAATTGATCAATCACAAACCTAGTATTGCTATGGGCTAGCACAAACACCTGGTCAAGTTCAGCAGGTGTTAAATCTGGTATTTTTGCGTAAAGACGTTCTACCGTCACATAATCAAACTCGGCTGCATCAATATCCTTTTTGATTGCAATGGCTTTTTTCAATGTTTCCATTTCCATAATTATAGTTGTTTTTTAGTTTTACAAAGTGATCCACAGCAACGGCAAACGAACACTTTATTCAATTGCACCAAGCGTTTTTTTACTAATTGTGTTTTGTAGTAAGTACGTGCATTGCAGCACTTACTTAATAATGTAGATTGTGTCATCATTATTTATAGAATTGTTTGACAGCGTCGTTAGTTCGGATAATCTCGCTTTTGCTTTTTGCAATGGTTCGCACTGTTTTCTTAACACGCTCGTCATAATTGTTGTCAAAATTGCCTTTCATATCCTGAGCGTTTTGGATGCTATTTTTAATGGCTAAGGCTTCCCGACGTTCAGCATAGTTTTTTACGTAGCGCAATACTGCTGTTAATCTAAACGTGTCGCCTTCCTTGATTTCAATACATATCGCTAAGATGTCCTCCAGCTTTAAGCTTCGGTATTCAAGCTTTGCGAGGATTTCCTCAGCAATGACATCGGCTTGACGTTGTGGCATGACTTTATCAAAATACATGGACGTGCCAATGAACATATTACTGATACAGGTAATTACCCGCGCTTCGCCACCTTCAACTTTGGTCATTAAGCCAACGCCCGGACTTTTACTATTTATGGCCACATGCATGTTCATATTGCCATAATGCTTTACAACGTCGGTGTTTCTATAATTCGACACCTCGGTTAGTGCCAGAAGCGTAGGTGTTGTTTTGTTGTTTGATTGCATTGAGAATGATGTTTAGTTTGGAATTGATATACTTTAAATCGGCATTCTGTTGGTGGAAGTCACTTAGGGTATGCCATTTTTGGAGAATTATTTGCCAAAGTGCCAACGCTTCAGTTTCGCTTTTGCCGATGCGCGTTAAATGGGTTATGATGCCTTTAAGCGCGTTACCCTCTGCGCCCGTAAACTTGGGCGGCAATTGGTAGAAGGCTTCATAAAAGCTTTCCCACGCATCTTTAAACAGCGTGAACTGGCTTTTAACTTGAGTAATGAGCGTGTAGTTGACATTGGATTCATGGAGACTTGAATAAGCGAACACATTAGCTTCCAGTCGTGGAATGATGCGCCCTAATTGGAGCAACATCGGACCATCAAGTTGACCTCTTAAATGCTCAATCTTTCTGAACTTGTTATCTCGGTACGTGACCTTAAAAAAGGTTTGGGTCTTGATGACCTCAATGGTATAATGGTTTGTCATTTTAGCATTCGGTTCTAATATTAGTAATAGTGTCGCAGTCGTGGCAATGGGTCTTGATCGTTTCGACGGTTGCATTAGCCACGACTACGATATCACTCTGATTTATATGTGCGCAGTTTTTTTGTTTTAGGAACTGCTTCATTTCGTTTGATAAACTCATAGAATTGGAGTGGTGTTGGTTTTTTAATGATACCTCTAGCATTCTCACAACTGATTACGTCATAATAGAATCGGGTAATCAGGTTTAAATCTCTGAGCGTTCTTTTGTTAAGACCTTCCAGTTCTAAGCTGGTTAATTTTGAAGAGGTTCTATGCATTGCTATGTTTTTTTAAGGTCATACTTTCCAATGCTGAGATAACCTTTGATAGTTCTTTATGATCCATATCCTGCAACGGTTTCTTAATTGGCGATTGTCCGCTTTTGTGGGTACCTCTTAACCATTTGTCAAGCGCGCCAAGATCGGCTACTTCTTGACCTGTTACTTTATGAAGTTTTGACCATCCGTATTGAATGCACAGGCTAAGGATGTATCGGTGCTGCACATTGATCTTGTCATAAAATGACCAAAGCACGTAGGGTGCTGTTTTTGTATTATTCATGGTTTAATTGTGATTTAATTGTGATATAAAGCACTACGGAAAATCCGAAGGCTATAGTAATGATGCTGAGTAGGTGGATGGCGGTTTGCATGATTTGGGAAGTTTTAAAAGCACTGCCAGTATTATTGGCAGTGCTTTGGGTTGATTATTTTTTTATATTCTTTCGATCCATAATGACCGAGATGACACATAATGCAATGAGTAGCATTATATAAAGCACTATGGACAACCGTGATATTGCGCTTTCAAAATTCCACACTTGAAACATTGCAATGCCTAGCGCGCCAACTATTAACAGTAAGTAAGTGCCGATGATTAGTTTTAATAGTGTTTTCATTCTGCGTTTGGTTTTAATATTTCTGATGATTTGTCTCTAACGTGCCACTGTATGGCTTTTACTTCGGATGGGGTCAGCTCTATTTTAGCGATCCAATTGCCGTTCATATCTTTTATAACCTGCTTGTCATTTACAAACAGTTCGTTATCGTTGAATTGCTGAATGTCTATAACCATTAGTCTTCGTTGTCTTCATCTAATAGCATTTCAGTAAGTATGTATGCTAAAATCATGGTTAAAAAGAGGGTTATAATGACTTTCAGTCCATTGAAAAAACTGATATACCATAGCATTGCTATTAGGGTCGCAATTCCTGCCATGACGTGGCCTGTAAAAATCCAGCCAAACACGTGTTTAATTTTAGTGTTGTCCATTGTTATACTGAGAATCTAAAGGTTAATTTCTTTGGAACGCCAGCCACTTGCTGAACTGACCAACCACTTACGTACATACTGTTCTGCACTCTTATTTGTGCATTGAAAATGATATCAAGACCATCATCAAACTGCGCATCGTCAAACTCGTCGCGCAGTTTGCTGAGTTCAATAATCTTACTTGGGTTAAGCATGCCTGTTTTTGGGTTCAACTTTAAAAAGGTATCGACCATTTTCACAAGCTTCTTAGTATTCGCGTCGGCACTTTCATCTGATAAGGAGGCAATGAAATCCCTGATTTTCTGAACACCTGAGCTTTCAGTACCATCAAAATTGATGCTTACATTATGTCCTATGGTAATGCTTGCTGAGCCGTCAGATAGTGTTGATGTGTGGCTATCCTGTTGTTCATTGCCGTACACTTGTTTTTTCAAATCCTCAATAGGCGTGTAATCTTTAAAAAGCTTTTCAATGATCACACCTGTAATATCATTGTGATGCATCAAGGAATCGATGTTGCGCTCCACAAACTCATACGTGAGTTCTTTGTAAGCTTTACGATCTTCCTTTTGTTGAATTTTGTCGGCTTTAGATTCGGCTTCTAACTGCGCCATTAATGCAGCTCTGTTTGCAGCTGACAATTGTGAAATGTCTAATGTTTGTGTTTCTGTACTCATGTTGAAATTTGATTTTTATTAAAATTGGGTTATTGCTTGTAAGCGTGTTGGATTAATGGTTTTGAAAAGAGTTTCATAATGTCCTTAGTGGTGCTGTGGTAAAAATCCAAGGCCGTTTCAGGGTTGATATGATTGACAAATGCAATGCCTTCATAAACAAACTTGCGCTCAAGGTTTTGCAGCTGCTTGTACCACCAGTTGAATAGTGGGATACAGGTCAATACCTTTTGCAATGTTTTGTCATTCTTTGATTTGCTAAGGCACCATTTGAAATAAAGGTCTAGCACGATTTGCTCGTATTGGTCATTGTTGACTTGTAGGATACTTAATACTTGTTTTTTCATGGTTTGGTTTAGTTATTCGGATGCGCCTCTTAATTTTTCGTAACCTTCCTGCCAAACGACTAAGCGACCACCATTCTTACCGATGGTTCGACCTTTGCAGATGGCTAAATAGCCAGTTATAAATATTTTCATTTTCGCATCATACATGATTGACTTTTCAAATTCGGTTCGCGGGGCTTTTCCCTCAGCATGACCAACTATTACTACTATGATTCCGTTCTTTCGGCATTTTTCCTTGAGTTGTAAATACTGATTCCAGTCTTTCATCATATAGGTAATGGAATCAATCACTATCACTTTTGGCGGGTCACGTTTGTCCAGGAATGCCATGATCTCTTCAAAAGAATATCCAGCGGTGTAAAAGGTGTCCTGAACGTCGTTCATTTGGCAGAGGATGGTGCGGTTGATATAATCAGAGTCGTCCGTTTCCTCTTCCAATAAGTTGTAAAGCGTTTTATAACCTTTGGCAAACTGTTTGGCCAATTGCATTACAAAGGTGCTCTTCCCACTTCCTGATCCGCCCCAAACAAACCAGACCCCGCGGTCTTGTGGTTTGCCAAAGGCGTCCAGCCAGTCGTCCTTAAACTTCACATACTTCAATTTTTGATTTTGAATGTTGGCGACGGTTAGGACTTGTTTTAATTTTAAGGGCTTCTTGACATGTTTTGAGGATTTAGGTCTTTTTGTTGTTAGTTCGTTTGGTATAGGTGGTATGCTCATGAACAGATTTAGAAGGTTGTGGAATTAGGAAGATTTAAAACAGTCCTTATAAATTGCTCACTGATTTCATTGCCCGTACGCTCAGCTTCACGACGCACAGGAACCAGCACATCATGCAGCTCTCCGTAATTGTCACAAATGGTTCTTAAGAACTTTTTAACCTCGGCTGATTCATCGTTTAAAAAGAGTTTAAACGAGCGGTCAATAGTTGGCAGCTTGCGAATACCAAATTTGATGCGTCGGTAAAATTGCGGGATGCCTGGTTTGTTTTTTCTGCGGAGTGAATCGAGGTTATTGGTCAGCTGATCCGTACCAACCAAAACGATGGAACAGTATTGGTTTAGGTAGTCGTGCAGCTCCTTCATGGAACAAAGCGCAGGTTGTTTCATATATTCGGCCTCGTCAAAAATCAATTGAGGTTTGAAGCCGTCATCTTTAAGGCTGCGAAGCTTTGAAGCCACATCGCGCAACTTTTTAGATTTGGTTTTTCCAGTTGTGATTTTCAGCACATCAATAATCTTATCAATCAAATCAGATAGGTTATCGGTACTTCCAACTTTCACAATAAACGTATCGGCAGGAAACTTGCGTTGGATCAAATCAATAGTGTGCGATTTGCCCGCACCAGTCTCAGCAATGATCAGGTTAGTAGTTCCAAACTCCTTAGCATCTTGAAGCGTTGCAATGATGGTGGTCAATTGTGGCGTGGCCTGTGTTTTCCAATAGCTTTTAACCAACTGAAATCCTATGAAGTCAGCTAAGCGGGTAAAGTACTTATCGGCGATAACAACCATCTTGTTATTTGAAGATGACACTGTGAAGTCGCTGTTTTCCTTTAGGATGTTAGACATGTACTCTTTCGGTACGTTAGCTTTATTGCTCAACTCGGATTGAGTGAGGTTTGAAGCTGATAAGTATTCAGCGGTTTTTGTGGCAATGGTTCTTTTTAAATCTGTAGTCATAATTAGGCGTCTATAAAATCATTAATATTTACTTTCTCGTTGTAGTACTCTAACTGTTCATCGGCAAAGGTTTTGGCTTTGGCTTTTTCAGTTTTAACCGTTTGGCGCGCTTCAATCTTAACAGCAGCTTTAGCAGCTTGTAAGCGTTCAGCACTTTTGTGGTTTTTGTGTTGTCCAAGGCTGTCAGATAGTAGATGTTTAGCCATGGTGTCATTAAGTTCAGGATGCTCAAGGAACTGATCCAATATTTTAGCGTTATCAGCACGCTCGTGAATGATCATGTTGACGGCTGTTTTATTGAAGTCTTTTATTCGTTCCCATTCCATAATATCAGCATCAGTTTGATCAGCAAGTGCCATCGGTTGGATAAATTTGGATTCTAACATGAAGCGTTCAGAGCCGTCGGTTGAAATTGCAAGCACTTGACTTAAATCATTTTCATCATATTGGATAGCCCACTCTAAGTGTGCGTTGTGTCTGAAATTGATATCAAAACAGTCGTAAAAGTGTTTCACACCGTCGATGGTCATAATCAAACCTTCGCCTTTAAGACTGTTAGTGTAGCCTGTAGTAGTACCAAAAGTCAGCAGGTAAGATTCGTGTGACATGACTTGTTTATGCTCTTCCTTTGTGTTTAGCCAGTTGGTTTTGTATTCTGCTAATGTTTTACTGCGCTCAGTTGAAATAATGCTTTCAATTTGTGAAGCACAGCCGTTACGGTCAGGATAGTTCTTTTTGATTTTGTCCATGTATTCCGTGTTCGGCTGATTTTTGGACCCGCTGTCCACGTTGTGACCAGACCAGTTGTTCATGAGCTTGCAATACTTTTTATTGATCCTGTTGAAATATGGCTCAATAACCTTTGCCTTTGCATTTCCAACGGATGCAGGGGAGAAATTAGGAGTCACAGCTCTGTAGATCGGTCTCAGTTTTTTAACGGAGTAGTTATCCGACTGCAATTCAAACGGCATATAGAACTCACCAAACAAGCTTCTTGCATGTTGCATTGCGTTTTTAAGTGCCGCTGTGATCAGTTCAGGGGTTTCATGGGTTCCAATCGCATAGCCAATTGGATAATTGTTGTGAGCGTCTAAAACAACCACAACCGTTAATCTGTTATGATAGGTGGTCACGTTCTGACCTTTACTATTTACTGCAGTAGTTTGATAAAGCAGCTCAGCCGTCCAGCCGTCCATTGTCCAATACAACATTGGCGCGCTTGGTTTGGAACGCTTAACCTGCATAAGCTTTGTGTTTTTAAGAGACTTCACGCCATTGCGCCCAGCATGCGTAACCAATTGTTTCTTTTGTTTACGGTTAGAAACGGTCATTGCAGTGATGGTTTTCCAATTCATCTTTTCAGCTACAATGTTGTAGAAGGTGCAGATGATTTCGTTATCAAGGTTGGTGTGCTTGGAGATCAGTTCGTCGAGTAAGGCCATTTGTTCCTTTTCAGTAACCTTTTTGGCGTTCTTGTTTTGCAAGCGTCCAGAGACTACAGTTTTATAAGCTTCGTGTTGATTAAGCTTTAAGGCTTTTGTGTATTTGTTGACCTTGTAGCGCAGGCCGTCACGTGTAGCAGGTAGATCATGCTCAACCTCACGGAAGGCGTTCACATCTTTTGATAGCGAATCCCATATATCAATGGATACACCGCCCAACGCTTTAGCGTATGCCTTGCGGTTGTTTCGCATTAACACCACGGTGTTCAGAACAGAAGCGTTGAACGTGTATTTTTTAACCAGGTCTAAGTCTAATTTCTTTTCGTTCTTATCGCCGTATCGGTGGCCTACATAAAAATCAAAGGCGTTACGATCCTTTTCAAAGTGCTCAGCGAACCAGCTCTTTTTAATTTCTTCTTGTGGTTTACCGAATTTGTCGGTTAGCGCATCCTTCCACTCGCGGGATAAAGAGGAGAATAGGACTAAACTATCGCCAGCCCAATTACCCTCTCTTAATCTTGTCTCGGTGCAAGTTTCACTATTGAGCCTATGGCGCAAAGTGCGGGGTACTATCAGCTTTAAGCTTTCAGGATGACCCGTTTTGCCCTTGACTATAAACTTAGTCTTGACGCCTAGCTGGTCTTCGTGAAATTCAAATGGGGTTTCCTTTTGCATAGTTTGTTAATTATTGATCCCGCCGTGGTGTCGAAACCACGCTAAGCCGTGGCGGGTTTTCACTATATTTACAGGGTCTAATCTTAAATAGTAGTGATATGAGTAATGTTGATTTATCTGATATTCAGAAGTATATTAAAAGTGAAAGCGAGTTTGCCACAATGCTTAATTGCAAGCTGAATGCTTTGGAGACTATATTAGAGTCAAATTTTCCGAAGGTCTTTGACGCTTATCAAAAGGCACTTTTTGAGGAGCTTCACTCAGAACTTCCTCAAATTGCTTCAAAGCTGAATTACGATCCTTTGTAATTCTGTTTATAAAGGCCTTATTGATTCCTTTGATTTTTTCGGCTTGGTTCATTAATGGTAGATTTGGGTGTGATTGGTTTGTCATTACTTTTTCTTCTTAAAATTTTCAATTAATTCCTCTCGGGTGGTAATGATTAGTTCCATTGCCGCCTTCGCCTCTTCATTCCCTCTAACGAAACGGCTCTTTGCCGTAACTGAGCTCCTAACCCCCAGCATTTCTGCTAAGAGTTGGTAATCCCCATACTGGGCTCTGTTTTTAATTTCTTCAATTGTCATTACGAACAGTTTTTAAATTATATTTGTTTAAATGTTAATGCAAATATAGAGCATTTCTCTAATTCTCAAAATATAATTAGAGAAATAATCTAATTTAACGAATTACTGAATATGGGTGTGAAAGAAAGGCTTAAGAAATATTGCAAGTCAAACAAGATGTCGATTGTTGATTTTGAAGCTAGTATAAGCGCAAGCAATGGCTACATTAACAGCATATCTAAGAGTGTAGGTCTTGACAAGTTAAAATCTATAATAGAGAAATACCCTAATTTAAATTTAAAATGGCTTTTTACTGGAGAGGGAGAGATGGAGATCAGTATGAACGGCAAACCAACTGACAACTACGTCATAGAGGTTCAGAAGAAACTTATCGAGAAATTAGAGGCAGAAATTGACCAGCTAAAAAAAGACAATAAACCTGAAAGTTATGGTTTACACGCTGCTGAACCTGATCCAAAACTAAGAAGAAAGAGGCATTGGCATGAAGATCAGTGACATAGCGTAAACCAACGTGCAAAAACACTGCATTAGGGGGGTGTGTTAGAGCCTTTTTTATGCTTTTTTGGGTTGTTTTTCTGCATTAGGGGGGTGTCTAACTATCGTTTTCATGTTGTCAATGTTGCCCCCTACATTGCCCCCTACGTTACCCCCTACGAGATAAAATGCACTAAAACCAAACTATCTTATACGGCTCTTAATTCATGGTTTTCACGGCATAATCCAGCCTATTAAAACCACAAAACCCCGCTATTCACAAGGCTTTGCGGGGTTATCGTCGGTATAATGTTTAAACGTGGTTTAAGGGGCGTTTAAAAAGTCGGTATAAAGTCGGTAAGTGTCACTATGTGGGCATTTAGTAGTATTAACTAAAATCAATCAAAAATGCGTGTACACCTTGTATCTATTGGCTTACGTGAAGTTAATCAAAATTTCTTTTGTGGGGATTTTGTTTTTGGGGGGGTAGTCCAGTGTTGAAAATGCTTTTTTCCATTTAATAAGATGTTATTTGTGCAAATCAAAGTTAGGTCGCCTAATCATAAAAGTCAAAATAATGTTAGAATTATAGATATTGACGTCTAGAATTTTGGTCATGTTTTAAGTAACATTGACCACATCCAGAGAAGGCGATAGTAATTAGTTCAGCCCTAAGTTTACCCAAAAAATCCCGATTCTAAATTTTAATTGCAAAAACCAAAACTAGTATTTCTACAATAATTCTGTTGACAATAGTTTACTTAATAATCATAAGGTTTTCACCACGATACTATCCACAGTCGCCACAATTAGTAATATCATCCGCTATTTTTTAAAATGTTAGGATTTCATATTTTGGATGAAATCCTAACATAATTCTTGAAACTTATCCTTTGACATCTGCCATTGAAGCTCCAAAATTGATGTGTAGCACATGACCGTTTGGTGTTAATAATGCCGGCACGGACTTCACTCCTGCTTTTTCTGCTTGAGGAATTTTTGATTTATCCTCTCCCAAATTGACGACTTCAACATTAGAAGCGCCGATCAAATTAAGGATGTCCTGTTCCGCACTAAGGCAGACCGAACATCCAGCATGATAAAAAACTGATTTCGCCATAAACTTTTAGTTTAAAATTATAATGCACTATTACATCTCTAAATATAGTAAGGATTCCTAACTATTTGTGCTGAAAATATTAATTTAACATGAAAAAAACAGTTGATTATCAGTTTTGAAGGCCTTTGCCAGATAGTAAACTTGCGATTACTTTAGTGTTAGGGAATTGTTCCAAGATAATCTTAAGGAATACCGTGATTGGAATAGACATGATCATTCCTGGAATTCCCCAAATATAACCCCAAAACATCAACATCACCAAAACGGCAATAATATTGATCGAGAAGGATTTCCCCATAAAAATCGGCTCCAAAATGGCACCAAAAATAACCTGAGCCATGGTTATGGCAAGTATAAAGAAGAGCAAGGTACTAGTTGGATCCAACTCTACAAAGGCAAAAATGGACAAACTAATGACTGAAATAAACGACCCAATCATTTGCACAAAGTTGATTAAAAACACAAAAAGTCCCCAGAAAATCGGAAAGCTCACATCAAAATAGACGCAGGCCAACCCCGTGAAAAGACCTGTACCCAAACTCACTAAAAATTTAACCTTGATGAATTTTATCAGATCATTTTCAATTTTAAAAAAAGTTTTGACGGCGGTATGTTTTCGTTTTAAAATGGTGGCGTTCATTAACTTCTGAACGTTTATGGATTCTGCCAACCAAAGCACGGTAAAGAAAGCTGTGGTTAGGGCCATGCTGAAGAAATTCCCAATAATACTGACGACTGATCCAATATTCTTAGTTTCGGTTACTTGTGCCAATAAAGTGCCATTCTTACCTAACTCGACACCTAAAAAGGATTCCATACTATCTTTTAAGTTTCGAATCTTTTCTTCGGCTTCCGTAAAAAACACACTGTCAGAAGACATAATTTGCTTGCTGGACAGATGGATCAATTCCGCAGTAATACCCAATCCCAATAAAATTAAAAGAATGACGATAAAAATACTAATGTATTTTGGCACGCCCTTCTTCCTCAACCAACGCATCAAGGGTAAAAACAAGAGGGCGATAAACATGGAAAATGCCAATGGAACAAAAATGAACGACAAGATTTTAAGTAAATAAAATACAAGTGGCACAACGATAACCAATATCAATAAATTTGTTGTACGTAATTTATCCATGAGATCGCTTTTTTTTAAACCTTGCGAAGGTAAGTCAAAAAAAGCCGTTTTCAAATCCATAATTTGAGATTAAGAGATGCGTTATTACCATACGAGTTACCAAAGGTAATACCATCAAACTTCTTGCTCTTAATGTTTAAAGAGTCTCTAAAAATAGGCTACAATCCTCGGTATAAATGGGACAAGATAGATTCAAAAAAAAACCGCTATCAACGAAGCAAACTCCATGAAACAAAATGAGCCCGATACCAGATCGAGCTCATTATAATTTGTATAAACTTTTAGACTCCTCAAAAAAAGGTGCCAACTGTAATTAAATTGGAGTATTAAAACGGTACATCATTATCGTCCTCATCATACATTGGTGGCGGATCAAACGCATCAGATGGCGATGGGAAACTACCAGATTGAAATGGATTTTCATTGGCTGGCGCATTCATTTTAGAATGGAATTCACCAAATGGCGTATCAAAATCATCTAGGTTATCAAACTTACCGAGATTTCCAATAAACTTCAATCGAATGTTTTCCAAGCCACCGTTTCTGTGCTTAGCGATGATAAATTCGGCCTGACCTTCAGTAGGCGAGCGTTCCTCATCATCCCATTCGTCAATTTTATAGTATTCTGGTCTGTAAATAAACGATACAATATCCGCATCTTGCTCAATAGCTCCAGATTCACGTAAGTCAGATAACAACGGTCTTTTACTTCCTCCACGTGTTTCCACCGCACGTGATAATTGCGAAAGTGCAATGACCGGAATGCTCAACTCCTTTGCCAAGGCTTTAAGGTTACGCGAAATGGTTGAAATTTCCTGCTCCCTGTTCCCACCTTTCTGGCTTCCGCCAGCAGTCATCAATTGCAAATAATCAATAATGATCATTCTGATGCCATATTGTGATGCCAAACGTCGTGCTTTTGCACGTAAGTCAAAAATAGAAAGCGACGGGGTATCATCAATAAACAAAGGTGCTTTCTCCAAAGCTTTCACTTTCACGTTCAATTGTTCCCATTCGTGTTTTTCAAGTTTACCAGTACGCAGTTTTTCTGATGACAATCCTGTTTCACTAGAGATTAAACGTGTAATCAACTGTACCGAAGCCATCTCCAAGGAGAAGAATGCCACGGGAATATTATGACCTACGGCTATATTTCGGGCCATAGACAAGGTCAAAGCCGTTTTACCCATACCAGGACGAGCCGCTACAATGATCAAGTCACTTTCTTGCCATCCTGAGGTCAATTTATCCAACTTATCAAAGCCTGAAGGCACCCCACTCATCCCTTCCTTATTGGATATTTCTTCAATTTTCTTTTTAGCTTGAATCACTAAACTTTGCGCAGTTTCCGTCGATTTCTTGATATTACCTTGGGTTACTTCGTAAAGTTTTGCTTCAGCTTGGTCCAGCAAATCAAAAACATCCTTCGTTTCATCATACGCATCTTCAATAATTTCGTTGGAAATCTTGATCAAACTACGTTGAATGAATTTTTGAAGGATAATACGTGCATGAAACTCAATATGTGCAGAAGAAGACACCCGTTGGGTCAAGGAAATTAAGTAAAAATCGCCTCCAACCAATTCCAATTTCCCATCTTTCTTTAATTGACTGGAAACGGTTAATAAATCGATAGGCTCACTGTTTTCAAACAATTTGAAAATAGCCTCAAAAATGTGTTTATTGGCATCTTTATAAAAAGCATCTGGACTCAAAATATCGATGACTTCATCCACACCTTTCTTGTCAATCATCATCGCCCCAAGCACAACCTCTTCTAAATCAATAGCTTGAGGCGGTATTTTACCTTTCTCTAAGCTAATGAGAGTGCTTTTGTCCACTTTATATCCTTGTATTTGATTGGGTTGTTTCATGAATGCGAAAATAAATAAATTGTAAAGAATGTAGCACATTTAAAGGGCTTCAATCTTAACAGGTCATCAACAATCTAACTGTTAATAACTCAAAAGTATTGTTAATAAGGCCAAAAAAAACTGAAGTCAACAACTCCAGTTTTCATTTTAGTTAATGTATGTGGGCATTGTTATTTATAGACCCCCATATTAGCATATTTTTCCATGCGGGCTTTTACCAATTCTTTTGGTGATAAGTTTTTAAGTTCATCAAAAGATTTTTCTATCGCTTTTTTAACCGCCAAAAAGGCTTCTTCACGATTGGTATGTGCACCACCCAATGGTTCTTTGATAATATCGTCGACCAATTTCATTTTTTTCATATCGGGAGCCGTAAGTTTTAAAGCTTCGGCTGCTTGCTCTTTATATTCCCAGCTACGCCATAAAATAGACGAACAAGATTCTGGAGAAATAACAGAATACCAAGTGTTTTCCATCATCAATACGCGATCTCCAACGCCAATTCCTAAAGCACCACCAGAGGCACCCTCACCGATAATCACACAAATGATTGGCACTTTCAAACGGGTCATTTCCAAAATATTTCTGGCAATGGCTTCTCCTTGTCCGCGCTCTTCAGCTTCCAGTCCTGGATAAGCTCCAGGCGTGTCGATTAAGGTCACGACAGGAATTTTAAACTTTTCAGCCGATTTCATCAAGCGCAATGCTTTACGGTAACCTTCAGGATTTGACATCCCAAAATTACGGAACTGTCTCGTTTTGGTATTGTATCCCTTTTGTTGTCCGATGAACATATAAGTTTGATTGCCGATTTTTCCCAAACCGCCAATCATAGCTTTGTCATCCTTTACATTTCGATCCCCGTGCAATTCCAAAAAGGTATCGCCGCACAAGGCTCTAATATGATCCATCGTATAGGGTCTGTTGGGATGACGCGATAACTGTACACGTTGCCACGCGGTTAGATTTTTATATATCTCTGTCTTTGTAGCGATGAGTTTCTTCTCAATTTGTTCACAGGTTTGAGTTACATCCACGTCACTTTCCTTACCAATAATTTGGCATTTTGACAACTGTTCCTCTAGTTCTTTTATGGGAAGCTCAAATTCTAAATACTCCATAGAAATTTAAGATTTAATTATTTGTTAGCCTACAAACCTACGTAAATTTTTCCGATCTGATAAAATCTAAAACGGGAAAATCAGGTATTATATTGACCTTGGTGCAAAGTTAAGGATAATCAAAGAAACTCCTATTACTTAATCGATTTTGTGTAGATTTCGTTTTCTCGCTTTATAAGATTTTACATTCTTAAAGATGCCATCTAATAGCACAGATGACAACACCAAAATGGCTCCATAATAGAACTGAGACCCCATAGTTTCAGTTGCCGGAAATAGAATTAACGCCAAAGTTATTCCATAAACGGGTTCTAAATTGTAAGAAAGAACTACGGTATAAGCACTGATATACTTCATTACTTTAACACCACCGATAAACGCATAGGCCGTGCAGATAGAGGCCAAAAGAAAAAGATAAATCCAGTCGGAAGGCGACAGCGCAAAGAATTCGGCGTCAAATCCACCTTTAAAAACCAGTATAAAAATGGTCAAGAATACTACCCCACTTACAAACTCATAAAATGAAATGACCGTGGCGGAGTGTTTTTGTATAAATGTCCCATTGATGACTGCAAACAAACTTGATAATAATGCCGAAATGACACCTAGTATAATGCCATTTATGTATTTTAATTCACCTCGGGTAATTAGAAAAACCCCAAAAATGACGACCAGACCAAACAGAATTTCATACCAGATGATGCGCCGTTTATAAAAGATAGGTTCAATAAAAGACGCGAAAAATGCACCTGTTGAAAACATGGCGAGTGTGATGGAAATATTGGATTGTTTGATGGCTTCAAAAAAGGTAATCCAATGTAAAGCTATGATGACGCCGGCTGCAAAAAATTTGAGCATGGTCCGCTTTTCAATTTTAATCTTGAGCTTTCTGAACTTGATGTAACCAAACATGAGCATTCCTGCTATGGTCATTCTATACCAAACTAAAGGAATGGATCCAATGGTAATTAATTCTCCTAGAATAGCCGTAAAACCCGCAATAAACACCAATAAATGAAGATGCAGGTAGTTTTTTAACTTAGCGTTTTGCATTGTAGAGAAGATAAATAGCCAAAACACCAAACACCACATTGGGAAGCCAAGCAGCAAGAAGTGGCGAGAAATCGGATTGTTCGGCCAATACCCCGAAAACTTTGTCAAAAAACACATAAACCATAGCGGTTGTAATCCCAAATGCCAAGTTGACACCCATTCCGCCGCGTCGCTTAATGGAAGATACGGACACCGCTATTATGGTCAGAATAAAAACGGCCACCGGCAAACTCCACTTTTTGTATTTTACGATTTCATAGCGTCCAATATTTGAAGAGCCTCGAGCCTTCTCCTTGTTTATAAAATCCACCAATTCAGAATATGGCTTTGTTTCTGCGATATAATTCACAGGCGTCAAATCTTCCAAATCAAAAGAAAACAAGGTATCCAGCCGTCGTCGGTTGTCAATAATATCTCCGTTATCTGTAATGGTCCTTTTGAAATAATTAAAGAGCTTATAAGTACTATCTTTTTCAGAATAGACAATGGAGTTCGCGAAAATCTTGTATTTCAATTCGTTGTTTTCAACATGCTCCAAAGTGAAGTTATAACCTGTTTTTTGGCCGGGATCGAAACTGCTCACAAAAATAAAGTCGGTATCATTAATCTGCCGGAAAATATTTTGTCCGGTCTGTTTACTCGCGGCACTTTTTAAATACTTGTAAGAAAACTCATTAAATCCCTGACTTGCAATAGGTGCCAAATAGAATCCCAAGATCATCGCAAATATGGAAATAATGGTCGCCCCAATTATATAAGGTCGAAGAAAACGTGAAAATGAGACGCCAGAACTTAAAAAAGCGACGATTTCTGTATTATTGGCCAGCTTGGATGTAAAAAAGATAACGGACAAGAACAGGAAAATAGGAAATAGCAAATTCGCAAAATAGATCGTGAAATTGAGATAGTACAATGCCACTTCCCAAAAAGGCACTTTATTTTCTAAAATCTTTCCAATTTTCTCGGCGAGGTTGACCGTGATTCCAATAGGAATAAACAGTAGCAACATCATCAAAAATGTGAGGAGATAACGTTTTAATATGTACCAATCGAGGATTTTCAAAGTTGGAAAACTATTGTTTATTTATTATTTTTATTTCTTATTCTCGCTCAAATATGAGACTTTCAGCTTATAACTTCGCTCTTTCCCGCCTTCGCTAAATGTACGAAAGGGAAAAAGTTTTGAGGTTTGTTGTTAGATTCAAATTAGAAGTTTCAATGTCATTTTCGATTTCGATTTCAACTTCCCTCCTTCGCTAAAAGCTGCGGACGGGCAAGCAATTTCAATTTCAATTTCAATTTCAATTTCACTTTCAATTTCAGCTTCTCGCTACAACCGCTTATCCATCTGTTTCACCATCATATCTTTCCAAGTTCCAAAAGTTCCGGCTAAGATATGTTTTCTGGCTTCTCTAACCAACCACATATAAAATCCGAGGTTGTGAATGGTTGCAATCTGCATGGCCAAACGCTCATTGACACTGAACAAATGACGTAAATAGGCTTTCGAATATTCGGTATCCACATAGGTCATGGCCATCTCGTCCAAAGGCGAAAAATCCGCTTCCCACTTTTTGTTTTTGATATTCATGGAGCCGTGTGCTGTAAATAACATCCCATTTCGGGCATTACGCGTTGGCATGACACAATCAAACATATCAATACCCAAAGCAATATTTTCCAGGATATTGATTGGCGTTCCCACACCCATCAAGTATCGTGGTTTATCTTCGGGCAATACGCTACACACCACTTCAGTCATGGCGTACATTTCCTCAGCAGGCTCGCCAACTGACAATCCGCCAATAGCATTTCCTACCGCACCAGCATTGGCGATATACTCAGCCGATTGTAAGCGCAGATCTTTATAGGTACTTCCTTGAACAATGGGAAAAAAACTTTGTTCGTAATTATAGTGAAACGGTGTTTTATCCAAATGCTTAATACAGCGATCCAACCAACGGTGAGTCATGTGCATGGAGCGCTTGGCGTAATTATAGTCACAAGGATATGGGGTACATTCGTCAAAAGCCATTATAATATCAGCACCAATGACGCGCTGGATTTCCATGACATTTTCTGGGGTGAAAGTGTGATAACTGCCGTCAATATGCGATTTAAACTTAACGCCTTCCTCTTTAATCTTGCGATTAGCAGATAATGAATAGACCTGAAAACCACCTGAATCCGTCAGGATAGGACGATCCCAATTCATGAATTTATGCAAACCTCCAACCTGTTCCAAAATTTTTGTCTGCGGACGTAAATAGAGATGATAGGTATTCCCTAAGATCACATCGGCATTGATATCATTTTTAAGTTCTCGTTGGTGTACTCCTTTAACGGAAGCTACCGTACCTACCGGCATAAAAATAGGTGTTTCAATAACGCCGTGATCCGTGGTAAGCACTCCTGCCCTCGCCTTAGTTTGAGGGTCTTTTCCTTTTAATTCAAATTTCATATGTAGCAAACCTACATCTTTTTTTAATTCAAACTGAAAATAATCAGATTGAACGCAGATGCGATGGTATTTTAAAAATTGTAATAAGTGGGCAAAGATAAACATTGCTGCAAATAACATAAAGGGCTCTTAAGAAAACTTTTAAAATTCTATTTTGGCCAAATTAACACCATCTCAAGGACGGATTTTGAGGTTAAGCTCAAGTGCGTTTAAAATTACCCGAACCATTGCCTATGTAATTGTTAGCAAACAACAGTATTGGTTAATAAGTGCGCCAACATCGTTTTGATTTCGGGGTTTAAAACTTTACTTTTGCACCGTAAAAAACAAACTTTTATAAAATGTCAAACACACAACAATTAGAAGATTTAACAACTCAGGTACGTAGAGATATTCTCCGTATGGTACACAAGGTCAATTCTGGGCATCCAGGAGGCTCATTAGGTTGCGCAGAATTTATGGTTGCGCTTTACAATGAGATCATGGACAGAAAGGATACTTTTGAAATGGATGGCATAGGTGAAGACCTATTCTTTCTTTCCAACGGTCATATTTCACCAGTATTTTACAGCGTCTTGGCAAGAGCAGGCTATTTTCCTGTAGAAGAACTGAATACCTTCAGGTTACTAAACTCCCGTTTACAAGGTCACCCAACTACACATGAAGGTTTACCTGGTATCCGTGTAGCTTCAGGATCATTAGGTCAAGGTATGTCTGTTGCCATTGGCGCAGCACAAGCTAAAAAACTAAATAATGATCCGCATTTAATCTATAGTTTACATGGTGATGGCGAATTGCAAGAAGGCCAAAACTGGGAAGCGATTATGTATGCTTCTGCTAAAAAAATTGACAATCTTATTTCGACCATCGACCTTAACGGACAGCAGATTGACGGATCTACGGATACTGTATTGCCAATGGGAAGTATCAAAGATAAATTTGAAGCTTTTGGATGGACCGTTGTGGAAATCGAAGAAGGCAATAATATCGAGGCTATTCTTAAAGGTATGGCAGATGCTAAATCAAAAACAGGTCAAGGAAAACCAGTTTGTGTGCTTTTGAAAACAGTAATGGGCCATGGTGTTGATTTTATGATGCATACGCACGCATGGCATGGAAAAGCGCCTAATGATGCGCAGTTAGCTATTGGATTGGAACAGAATCCAGTGACTTTGGGCGACTATTAAAAAAGTCGGCAGTTAGCAGTCACAGTCAGCACCCGATAGCTATCGGGACTGAAGGACTTTTAAAAAAAACATTAATTAAACAGATACCCACCTTCGTGGGCATTACCATGAAAACATACACAAATACAGGAAATAAAGATACTCGTTCAGGTTTTGGAGCGGGATTGACAGAATTAGGACAAACCAATGATAAAGTTGTTGCGCTTTGTGCCGATTTAATTGGCTCCTTAAAAATGGACGATTTCAAAGCAAATCATCCAGAGCGTTTCTTTCAAATAGGAATTGCTGAAGCAAACATGATTGGTATCGCTGCTGGTTTAACCATCGGTGGAAAAATTCCGTTTACAGGAACTTTCGCTAACTTTTCAACAGGTCGTGTTTACGATCAAATTAGACAGAGTGTCGCTTATTCTGACAAAAACGTCAAAATTTGTGCGTCTCACGCAGGTTTGACCCTTGGTGAAGATGGTGCGACGCATCAAATTTTAGAAGATATTGGATTGATGAAAATGTTGCCAGGAATGACCGTGATCAATACGTGTGATTACAACCAAACTAAAGCAGCTACCATTGCCATTGCAGACCATAAAGGCCCAGTTTACCTTCGTTTTGGACGTCCATCAGTTCCAAATTTCACGCCAGAAGATCAAAAATTTGAAATTGGTAAAGCTTTGCAATTAACTGAAGGTACTGACGTCACTATCGTTGCTACTGGACATTTAGTTTGGGAAGCACTTGAAGCGGCTAAAGCATTACATGAACAAGGCATTTCGGCAGAAGTAATCGACATCCACACGATTAAACCTTTGGATGATGAAGCCATTTTAAAATCGGTTAAAAAGACCGGTTGTATCGTTACCGCTGAAGAGCACAACTTCTTGGGTGGATTAGGTGAGAGTGTTTCACGCGTTTTATCATTAAACCATCCAACACCTCAAGAATTTGTGGCTACACAAGATACTTTTGGAGAATCTGGAACACCAGCACAATTGATGGAAAAATATGGCTTAAACAGTGCGTCTATCATTAAAGCTGCACAAAGAGTGATTGAGAGAAAGAAGTAGGCATTGGGGATGTGGGATTAGGTGTGAGGGATTAGGTGTGAGGGATTTGATTAACGATTGATGATTGTTGATTGTTGATTGTTGATTGTTGATTTTAGGAATTATTTATTATTGCTATTATTTATTCCACTTAACCAAGACTTAGAACTTTCAAATTAAAATTTAGAACTTTGAATCATAGGCGTTTGAAGTTCTTTTTTTTTAACAAAACCTACAACGCTTCTAAAAATAGATGGAAACAAAGAAATAATTAAGGTTTGGCAGCGTTTTTGTTTATATCAAACCTCAAACTTAAAAACAACAATTATGAAAATTATGAAAAATCTTCACCAGCAATTTAAAGTTAGACGTGACATGAGTAAAAAATTAATTT
This sequence comes from Gelidibacter sp., assembly GCF_053579655.1. Taxonomy (NCBI): domain Bacteria; kingdom Pseudomonadati; phylum Bacteroidota; class Flavobacteriia; order Flavobacteriales; family Flavobacteriaceae; genus Gelidibacter; species Gelidibacter sp. Next base: position 72,821 of record NZ_JBMDWE010000021.1, read on the forward strand.
TAGCAATGTTTGCTTTAGCAGCATTTACGTTGACTACCAATGCTCAAAACGGAGACGGTTTTGGTATTAAAGCAGGATTGAACTATAATGCCAACGGCAATTATTTTCAATCCATAGGAGCCAATGCCAAACATCCAGATCGCAACGTGGGTTACCACGTAGGTTTATATGGTAAAATTGGAGATCGTTTGTATTTCAAACCAGAATTGGTGTACACACAAACCAAAAGTGAATACGGCAGTGATGCTCTTAAATTGCAGAAAATAGATGCACCATTAATGGTTGGTCTCAAAATTTTAGGCCCTGTAAGTGTCTTTGCTGGTCCATCGCTAACCTACATCCTTGACTCTAAATTTGAGGGCATTAGCCTTAAAGACCTTGAGAATGAATTTACCATTGGAGCACAATTCGGAATCGGACTAAATTTCAACGGATTTGGAGTTGACGTTCGATACGAAAAAGGTTTAAGTAAAAACTATGGTACTGTTGGTGTTTCTGATAGTCGAATTGACACACGACCTGATCAATTGATCTTAGGTATTTCATTTGCGCTATAAGTCATTCAGATCACTGAATAACAAAAAAGGCTATCATTGATTTGATAGCCTTTTTTATATTCTATTTTTATTAAATTCAGATAGGATTCAAAACAGAGTTTCAATATCTATCCCTAATTTTAAATGATGACATCAGTCTAGTTTCTATCATCTCTATTCTATCTTCTGTCAGAGCCATCTCGATTCATTTATCCAACAGACTGACTATATTTCTGATTTCTCAGAACCCTATAATTTACTGTAATCTTTTTTAACATCTTTTTGAAGATGATCCCACACGCCATTGCCATCAGAATCTACAAACTTAAGCGTCTTAATGGTAATGATTCCACCATTATTTGTTCTGCTTCTTACAAACTCAATTGTCGTATCCAAAACTGGTTCTTCCTCGCCAAGGTTCGTATTGACCGTATAGGTTTGTCTGGTCATTTCATTGATGGTTAATATACGATCGCCATCATCATCATTATCCAAAAAGTTTGGAAGGTTATCACCATCTGTATTGTCATTAAACAAATTTTTGTCGCCATTTAAATCTTCCAGATAAGAAGGAATACCATCGCCATCATGATCATTGATTTCTGATTGGTACAATTCAAACGAAAACATCAAATTTGAATAGGCAGGAATATCTCCGGAGGGTGGATTGTTATAATAACCTAAACCTGAAGGCAAGAACATAACGCCAAGTCCATAGTTATTAAAAGTCACCGTGCCATCGCTGTTTTCAGTATAACCTTCGGAAGTTCTAAACTCAGGAACAACTTCACGCCATCCAGCAACTACGCTCATAAGGTCAAATTCAATTGGGGTGACACTACTGTCAAATGACTTACCATTGGGTAGAAACCCGTTATAATTCACGCGGACATTATCTGAAAAATTAGGCTTTTCCCCACCACCTTCGTTAAGCATTAAATAGTAGAATTGATAATCCGCACCATCATATCGCCCAGTCTTTGGATTGTCAATATCAACCGCTACGCTTAACATTTGATTATTGTCAGGATCTGGCATTGGCAAAAAGTTACCACTGGCATCCTTTGGCAATTTTGAAATGACAAGTTCAGAAATACGATGATTGCCAGGCTCTGCAAACGTAGCACGGTTGTAGTAATGCGTATTTAAATAAGTCTTTAAAGAATCAAGATCGGCTACCTGTTGTTCCGTTCGGTCGCGTTGTGGAATTTCTTCAAAATTATCATCGTCTTTTTTACAGGAAGACAATAAGGTTAAAAAACATAAAGTTGTGAGAGCGTAGGCTTTTAATTTCATCAATTTAATTTTATTCATTTTCAAAGCAGTTGCAATCGTCTTAAATTCATTCGCTTAAACAATTAAAATGAATTGTTTATGAATCTTTCAATATTGCTTATTTTTGCCGGCAAGATACAATAATATAATACGTTTGCACAACAACATTAACGTTGTTTTAAAATTTTTAATATGCGAATAGATAAATTCCTTTGGTGCGTCAGATATTACAAAACACGCACCATTGCTACAGAAGCTTGCAAAAAAGGACATATCAAAATTAATGGTCAAGCCGCAAAACCCAGCCGAGAAGTTTTTGCAACCGACAAAGTAGAATTGCGTAAAAATCAAATCAATTATCAGCTTACGGTCAACGATATTCCGCCAAACCGTGTGGGCGCAAAATTGGTCGATATTTATGTAAAAGATACTACGCCGAAAGAAGCTTTTGAAGCTCAGGAACTTTTAAAATACTCCAAAGATTATTATCGCAAAACAGGATCAGGACGACCGACCAAAAAAGACCGACGGGATATTGACGATTTTTATGAGGATAATAAGGACGACAATAAGGACGATTAAAAGAACGCTTTTTTTATCTTTGAACAAACAATAGCCAACGACAGCCAACACTAGCAAAAATGACAGCAGCCAAACAAATCATACTCAATCACCAGGAAATCAATCATAAAATAAGACGCATTGCCTATCAAATTTATGAGAACAATGTGAACGAAACTGAAGTTATTCTAGCAGGAATTGATGCCAACGGCTACATCCTGGCCAAAAAACTAAAATCCAATCTCGATAAAATCTCCGATTTAAAATCCGTATTGTGCAAGGTGGTCATTGATAAAAAGAATCCGTTAAAACCGATTACCACTTCAATTACAGCGGCTGACTACAGCAATAAATCCATTGTGCTTATCGACGATGTATTAAATTCGGGGAGCACGCTTATTTATGGTGTGAAACATTTTCTGGACGTGCCCGTAACACAATTCAAAACGGCGGTACTCGTCAATCGAAACCATAAAAAGTATCCGGTTAAGGCCGACTTCAAGGGCATTTCGCTCTCCACTTCCCTCAATGAGCACGTGGAGGTTATTTTGACAGGAAAAGTTTTTGAAGCCTTCTTAAAATAAGCGAGCCATAATTTCTTCTGTAATTGTTCCTACACTTTTAGCATCGGTAACAAGCGTTTGATGGCTTTGGCTATAATAGTATGAGCGTTCAAATAGATGTTTTCCGATAAATTCGATTAATTCCTCCTCCGTTTTAAGATGCGCGATTAAGGGACGTGTCGATTTTTCAGGATGGAGGCGCTTGACCAAATTTGGGATAGAACTTTTCAAATAAATGCTATGGGCATGCGCTGTGTTTAAAATGGCCTCCATATTGCTCCCGTAACAAGGCGTTCCACCGCCAAGAGACAGAATGATATTATCTTGCTGCAAAAGCTCATTTAAATAGAGGTGTTCTTTTTTTCGGAAATAAATCTCCCCTTTGGTTTCAAAAATCTGCGAAATGGTTAAGCTTTCCTTTTTTTGGATATAATCATCCAAATCGATAAATTCAAAATTAATCATTTTGGAAAGATTCTTACCCACTGTAGACTTTCCACTGCCCATATATCCAATTAAAATAATATTCATAAAACGCCTTACAAATTGATTCTTAAAAACATAGCTAATAGATCTACAAAAAAACAAAAAATATTTCAAAAAAGGGTTTGGTTTATTAATAAAACGATTTATATTTGCACCCTCGTTAGGAAAAGACTTGATAGCTCAGTTGGTAGAGCATAACACTTTTAATGTTAGGGTCCTGGGTTCGAGCCCCAGTCAGGTCACAAAGTGGAAACACTAAAAACTTCAAAACCTTGTTAATCGAAAAGATTAGCAAGGTTTTTTTTAAGGAAAATAAGTTCAGACGATTATTTACAGATATCGTCATAAGATTTTGAATTTTTAGGGTAAAAATAAATTGTTGGTGAAAAAACACCAGCAATGGCCAATTATAATAAATAAAAGGCTTTATATTTGCACCCTTGTTAAGAAAAGACTTGATAGCTCAGTTGGTAGAGCATAACACTTTTAATGTTAGGGTCCTGGGTTCGAGCCCCAGTCAGGTCACAAAGTGGAAACACTACATACTTCACAACCTTGTTAATCTAAAGATTAGCGAGGTTTTTTCTTTTAAGGCCAATTCGTTTCCACGGGAATAATGAAATTACGGGATCAAGTCAAAAAGTTGTGGGATTTTAAGATTACGCATAAATTGTTGTTAGTCTATATAGGAAGAATTGTGGGTTTTTAAGATTAAGCAACAATTGTTGTCCTATTAAAGTTGCGTTGATCTTCTAAGAATAGTGATCAATAAAGGTCTTTCAACGTTTTTGATCCTTAATCTCCTTCATTTCTTGGTTTTTGAAAACTATTGCTAAAACATCATAACCCATTCTAATTATGAATTTCACAGCCCATACTTTCAATTAATTACGGGTTTAGTCTTGGTTCTTGGTTCTATCAGCGAAGCGGCGGTTACTGAGCTCGTCGAAGCGTCTTAATTCTTTTCCGGACAATAAGTGATCAAGAATCAATTGCTGGTCCAAACACCAACAATGCCTAAAATGGGATCCATCCTACATGTTTTGTAACAATCAAGAAAATCCTGAAAATTAAAATTCATCTTAATTCCTCTACCCACAAATCCACATTCAAGTATTCAGAACTTAAGTCCTTTTCATAGGAAAGTGTTATGTTCGTCGCCAAGAATAAAACATTGAAAAGGAAAAAATGCTAAAGAAAATTTTAATTGGAATTGGAATTTTTATTGGACTTGTCGTTTTGACTGGCGCTCTTGGAATTTATTACTTTTTTCCGAGCGAAGACAAAGTATTGAATTTCATCAAGGACAATCCCGATAAAACCGCTATTCTTATCGTTAGAAACGACACTATTTTTGCAAGTCAAAACTTGAATAAGGTCATGCCCATTGCCAGTACGGTAAAAATCATACTCGCTATTGAATATGCCGAACAGAGTGCCGAAAGCCTTATTAACCCTGATGACCTGATTCCTATAAACGATCTGGAAAAATTTCATGTCCCCAATACCGATGGTGGCGCTCATATGGAATGGCTCAAAGCTGTAAAACCTAAAATTTCCGACGGCCACATTAGCATTCGTGAAATTGCAAAAGGCATGATAAAGTATAGTTCCAATGCCAATACCGAATGGCTACTTAATAAACTTGGAACTGACAAGGTCAATAATCGCCTGGACAGTTTAGGTTTAAAGGATCACACTGAAATTTATAATATTGTTTCCGCACTATTTGTGGGGAAAGAGCTTTTTCCAGATCTCAAAGGCCATGAACTTCAAAAAGTGCTAAGCGAAGTTTCTTCAGAAGACTATATTGCCACGACCGAAAAAATATATGAGAAACTTGAATCTGATTCTTTATACAGCAAAGAGCTTGGCGATTTGGGTATGAACATTCAGAAAATTTGGTCAGACCGATTGCCCGCTTCAACCGTTGAAGAGTATGTCACGATTATGCAGAAAATAAATAGTCGGAGCTATTTCCGCGAAGCATCTCAAAACTATTTAGACGAAGTCATGGAATATATTTTAGAAAATCCTGATAATAAAACTTGGTTGGAACATAGTGGCATGAAAGGTGGGTCAACAGCATTCATTTTGAGCAAATCACTTTATGCCACGGATAAAAAGGGAAACAAAACGGAAATGGCCTATTTTCTGAACAACCTGTCTGTCCTGCAAATTGCGAGACTTCAACTATCCATGAATGAATTTAACCTAAAGGTTTTAACAAATAAGAAATTTCGCGAAAAATTAAAAACAGAACTCGGCTCCTAAAATCAACCGATAGATTTATAAGGGCTGCGTATTGATGAAATTACCAAACGCAGCGCGATGGATATTTCATCTATTTAGCTTAGAACATTCTGTAAAGGGTCGTTACGATCATTCCTTTACCATCCGGTAAACGCACAGACAGTAATTGCTTTTCTTCTTCCACCCTCATATGAAATGGTGCCGCTAATAGGTTGATACCACTTTGTTTTTTCAATCGTATGCCTTGACCAGAAATAATATCCTTATTGGGTATAAAATCGCCTTCAGGCAAATGCTCTGTGACGATTACATATTTAAATGCCGAAAATTTCCGCGCTATGCTTTGTACTTCAGCATTCGATAAATGCTGCAATACCTGTCTTAATAAAACACAATCCGCAGCGGGCAAATCATCTACCGCAATATCCAGACATTGGAACTCTAAGTTGGTTTCCATGAATTTTTCTTTATTGCGCTTTATAAGGTTTGCGACGATATCTACCGCAACATATTTTTCAGTATGGCGTACCAATTGCTTTCCTACATTAAAATCGCCACAACCCAAATCACATATGACCAGCGGATTTTTAAAAGAAGTTAAAAATGATTTTAAAACATTGATATATGGTTTTACAATTTCCGGCTGATGTGATCCTTCACCTTAATAAAAATCAGAGGTATTGCCACCCCAAAGTTTTAGTTCATAAATCTGCTCCATGGCAGCTTTGGTTGGCCAAGGTTTTTTTATGCTTTTGGTTCCATGGTCACCCTTCTTCATAAGGTATTTAGTGTTTTTCATAAAAAAATAAGGCTTAATTCAAAGGTACTATTATTTCAAACAGTCCATTCACGATTAAAATTCCACTTAAACATTTTCAATTGAGATAGATTAGCCCCTTATAAGTTCGGAGTGTTATTTTAAATTTCAAATCTATACATT